>JACREB010000007.1 GCA_016218475.1 Nitrosomonadales bacterium
AGGCATGAAGCGGGGCGCAACACCTTGCCGGGAAATTTATCCTCCAGCCCATTGAGGGACTTGCAAGTGACCCGGTTATTTCCCCTCAAATCTATTCGCTCAACACGGTCTGGCGGCAATTTCCCCAGCGGGCTAACATCCTCAATCAAGTTGCCGGACAAATCAATGTGCCGCAATGCGGTCAATCTCTCCATGCCCGTAATATTGCGGATGCCGGAATTGGGGCAGGCGAACTCTTGCAACTCCACGATCTCCTTTCCCCGATATTTCTTATTGATGCATTCAAGCAGCTCCGTGCTTCCATAATGCAGCGTATGGGCATCCGGCTCTTCGTGGGATGCGTAATAAGACGCATTCTCGTTCAGGGCGCGGGCTGCGTCACCGATGGCTATATCGCCGCAGATTTTATTTTTTCCGCAACGCTCGTCGTGTATGCGCGGGTTCGAAAATATACGCAAACTGCTCTTGTCATCCCCATTGATATCACGCATCCCGCCACCCACCATGATGTCGCCAAATTCACCAGGTTGCTGCTTGCCATCGCAGTTGCCTTCGGCGTAACCGTTGGCATAGGGAGCAATGGCAGACAAATTGGTTTTGTCATGCCGGCATTGAGCGACCAGCATTCCATGATTCAAACCCATCAGGTGTCCCAGCTCGTGTGCCAGGGTATGGGCGCCGCAAACGAAGTTGACAACCGCAAAAGCTTTGCGCGTCGAAGATATGGCCTCTATTGATTGGTTCACAGCATATGCGCGACCACAACCCGGCTTTCCCAGAACCATCAGCCTGCTAACCATGCTGATGGTGTAATCGGCTCCGAATTCATTTGCCCGCCGGAACATGGCGGCAAATCCGTTCCGCTCATGAGCCATGTCGTCAATGATCTGTACATCATCCACCGCTTCAATCCGGGAAAATTCGACCTGCACAATCTCGGCATTGAGCGCTACTTCGCTGTTGCGATAGTAGCCATTCAACTCCGCCACATATTGCTCCAGCTTTGCTTGAGTAATTTTCTGCTGCGCGGCAGTGCGCCCGAGATCATCGCTGACGACAAAACGGATACCTATCGTTTCGGCAAATGCCCCTGTGGTAAAACATACCGCCAAAACCAATAGAACAGCGAGATCACGCCAATTCATTTCGACGAAATCAATGTGCGCCGGTGCGTGACAGGACAAATTTCGCAATCGCCAATGCGCGCTTTTTGCGCAGCTCATCCGTTGGATGTTCCAGCAGCGCACGGACTTCCCTGGTGAATTTGATTAGCCCTGTCAATTCGATCCACTGTGGCAGCATTTTTATTTCCTTGTCGGCGAGTGGATTGCACGCGGCATATTGAGAAACGAATGCGTCAAAACGGGCAAAATCGGCAAGATGGATATATTGCTCGGCAAGGGAAAACTCAAAAGCGCCATCGAGCACATCGGCCATGCGCGGGCCGAAATAGGCATTGTTGAAATCGAAAAAAATTGTTTCGCCGTGTTGGTCGGTGATTATATTCTTGGGGGTGACATCGCCGTGGTTGTGAACGGATGGGCCGGAGGCATACAACGCGTTGCGGTGCTTGGTAGAATTACAAAGTTTGGACAGTGGCGCAAACTTGGCCAACGCTTCGGCGATCTCTGCGCTATGTGTGGAATCGTTCAAATAAACCTGAAACAACGGCAGCCAAATGGAGCAGATATCCTCATACGAAAAATCTTTAACCAAGTCCAGCGGGCGGTCAATTTGCACCTGGTGAATTTTCGCCAGCGCCGCACAAACTTTGTCCAAGGGGTACTCCGGTTTCAACTGTGCCACGCCGTGAATCCGCTCGAATAACAAGGCGGGGCAACCTCCGATGGCCGCATCCCCCGCTTGTTTAACGGGAATGATGCCGGCAGTCAAAATGCCGCGCTCTTTAAGCTGTGCAATCAACCTCCCTTCGTATGCGGTGTGTTCGGCGACGCGTTCGCGTTTGTAGTTGCCGGACACCTTGAAGAGTTTGAGCACATAGTCGTGTTCGCCCACAAACACATTGTAAAGCGCGTTCTCGGTAGCCACATTCATTGCAGTCACATCCATTTTTTCGACAATTGCCTGCGGGAAGGCATACAGCTCGGCGATCCGTTTGGCGATTCTCTCTTCTTCCCCACCACGGCTGATGATTCCATCGCGGGCGCGGTCATAGAAGAGCTCGGCGCCGAATTTCTTCAGGAACGCATCCTTCTCCTCATGATGTCCCCGCGACGGGAAGAATACATACGCGTCGACAAGGTGCTGGATGAGCGGCAAATTTGGGTAAAGCTTCACCCATTCGCCTATGCCGCCCGCGATGGGAATCTGTTTGATGTGATAAATGGCGCAATGGTTGGAAGCCTCATCCTGTTTGATTAAATTCCAGTGCGATGGAATGTCCGCTTCGCGCGTGGGATTGATCTCGACCAAAATATCCACATCCGATCCGAGTTTGACCTGAGGCCCGTTCACGAAGGGTGCAAGGTAACTACCCATGTCACCCCGCAACGCAGAACCCATCAGGTAAATCCTGCCAACTGCGGCACAGGCGGCGACTTCGTTTCTTATCGTTTCCGTCACCTGCTGCTTCAGTTGTGCTTGCTCGGCGGCAGCGAACGGCACCTTGGTGGGTTTCACAAACCATAATTTGAGGCTTACCAGAAAATCACCCCAGGTCTTGAAGAGTGCTGCCGCTTCTGCCTTGCCGCCTTGTGCGGATACGCTATAGGGGAAAATTACCTGCTGGTTGGCCGGAGAATAAAGCCACGATTGTTGGTCGGTCTCCACATTCAGTTTTTGCCCGTTACTGAGACTGAAATAAAGGTCGAGCACTTGGCATTTGATTTGGCCCAGCACGTCAGGGTCGATACTGGCGGCGTTGCGGGACAAAAAATCGACCAATCTTTCGGTCTCCTTATTCCCCCGGATACGCCTGTAATCGAATGCGGAAAGTTGGTTGTTGACTTTAGCCACTACCAGAAGCTTCGGACCTTGATAGCGATGCTCATACTTTTGCGCATCCAGCGTAAAGCCAATTTGTTTAAAAATCTCCCGTATCTTGGGAAAGTGATACGCCGCAACCGAAATAGCCAACACTTCGCCCGGCACATTACCCATATCCAATACAAAATCGACATCGTTGACCTCCAACAACTCCAGCACCTCATCGTAAGTGGCGGCATAAGGGCTGTCGATGTCCAGATTTTTGAACAATTTTGCGATCTGCCGGAACTCGGCCTCATTGAAGAGCAGCTTATAGTTGCGGCAGTGAAAATGAAACCCATCGCTGCACTCCTCCAGAGAAAAACGCTGGGGATGGTACTTGACCTCATGCTTGAGCAGCGACTCTGTCCAGATGCGCACATCATCCCGGTTGGCATTGGGCAGCTTGCCGTCCTGGTAGTTTTTCTCGTTGATGATGGTTAGCAATTCCTGAGACTGTTTGCGGAACGCATCGCAAATATCCTCAAACTCGCCACGGCTCAGTTCAATACGAAGGTCGCGGTAGTGGATATGGATATTTTCCTCCATATCCAGAAAAAAATGCCGGTGGCGCTGTTTGCCCAAAATGTTGCCGCGGTGAAACATTTTCTTTATAACGCCCATGATGCTTGGTTCTCCGATAATGATCCAATAACAATTTTCTTTTTTAAAGTTTATTCTGTATCGACAAGCAAACAGCCCTCTTTGGAGGCTTAAAGTTTTTCGACTTTAATGTTGTGTGCGCCACGCTTTGCCCAACCTACGCAACCGTTTTTTTCTACGCTCTTCCTGAAAGCCATTCTGAAGATCAAGGAACAACGACACTACTGCCGGATACGAAGACTTCGGCTGTGCGCAGCCAACGCGCGCCCGGATGCCGCAGTGTCACGGCAAACAGTTGCGACAGGAAGCGCCAGATATCCTCTTCATGAACAAGATGGTGGGTCAACAGCCCTGTTGGCTCATCCTTATCGACCAATCTTTGTCGACGTGCGGCCAAGTGAGCAACCAGTCCTGCCAGCGTATTGTTCTCCCCGATGAAGCGCCGCCCGTCCCGCCAAAGAATCAGATCAACATGGGTATTGACAACCGTAATAGGCCAATCGAAGGCAGGATTGCGTGGCCCGAATGTTGACAAGCCTGCCATACCAAGACCCGGAAAAAATGGAGCCAGTTCAAGGGTGATCCGATTCCAGGGTGGCACAAACACCGGGATAAATCGTGTTCCAAACAGTGTTTGCAACCGCGCTTTGCCTTGGCCCAATTCATCTACCATGACATCAATCGAACGTCCCGACCCAAACTCCACACTCCGCTCTCCCTGCGGGCTGTGGTTTCGGTGGCGCCAACCGTGCTGCACTGCTGTAACGTGAAGGGTGCTGCCAATACGCTCCGCGAGTTCTGCCTCCGCCTGTTTCGGTATGACCGCGAGCGTCAGCGGCACCGCTCCATCGCCAAGTGAGAGTAGACACTCAAGAGCCTCGCCAGTCTGCATTGCGTCATCGTCGCGCCACCACATTGTCGCTCTTTGTCCCGCCGCCACCCATTGATCCAGCTCCTCTATCAGCTTAGCCCATGCGTTCATGCCATATCCAAAGTATAAAAATTCAACGAACCGTTAATGCTCGCTACAACGAAAATTCCTCTATCGCCCTTCAATTTTCGAATAAAAGTACGGGGTGCTTTGATGTACGCACCTATTTCAAAGACCAGCAAAGCAGTTTGCTCGAAACATGCACAATGACGCAATAGCCAGCCTTGTCCAATGTGGTACGAGACTGAACGATATCTGTGTTTCCAACGAGAAATGAGCCTGAAGGGCAACGGCATTATGGAAATCGCTACCGGCTAATTCGCAATCGTACAATTTCGCCCGGCTTTTTTTGCGGCGTACAGGCGCTTGTCGGCGAGTTGCAGCAACATTTCGGTATTCGGCAAGATCGGTTTTTTGCTTGCAAGCCCGATGCTGACGGTAAGATTGAATTCCCGTCCGCCCGCGCAATAAGCGGCGGTTTCGGCTACGTTCCGGCGCAGTCTCTCCGCGTACTGGAATGCCTGTTCCGCCGGAGTGTCAGGGCAGATCACCAGAAATTCCTCGCCCCCAAAACGGCATACCACATCCTGCTTGCGTATGGCGTGGAGCAAGACCTCGGACACACGTTTCAGCGCATTGTCGCCTGTCTTGTGGCCATGAGTGTCGTTGATTTTCTTGAAATGATCTATGTCCACCAGCATGCACGACAGCGGGCTTCCGCTGCGTTCCGCTCCCGCCCATTGCCGTTCCAGGTGCTCGTTGGCAAAACGGCGGTTGGGTAAGTTTGTGAGCACATCGGTGAGCGCCATCTGCTGCAGCCGGTCGTTAGAGGCCGCCAGTTCGGTGGAAAATTTACGCAACTCCTGGCGGTCGAACTCCAGCTCTTCCTGCAACTGAACCACGCGCTGCCCGGCGCCCAGCCTCGCTCCCAGCACCTTGACGTTGATCGGCTTGGTCATGTAATCGTTTGCGCCGGCCTTGAACGCCTCCACCAGCCTGTCCGTACCTTCCTGCGCCGTCATGATGAACACGTAAATGTTGCGCCATACGGGATTCTGCCTGAGCGCCTTGCAGAATTCGATACCATCCATTTTGGGCATGACCCAGTCAGCGATAATGAGCTGCGGCATGAGTTTCTCGACCATGCTCAATGCATCCATCCCATTACTGGCCGTGGCTACCTTATGCCCGGCCTGTTCCAGCAGTGTTTTCATCAGCAACAAGGTGGCGCGGTCATCGTCCACCAGCAAAATACGCAGGTTGTACGACTTGTCGGTGCTTTTTGGCAATTCCCCGATGTCGCGTATATCCGGCGCCAGCGGCACCGCTTCCAGCAGTTTTGAAAAAGGGGGGATTTCAACCGAACGGATGCCGAACAGCTTGCTCCACTCCTGCCATTCCTTTATGGATTTATCGCCAATCACGGTGAGCATGTCCGACTCCACGCCCAACCGGGTGGCTATCAGGATCAATTTGGGCACCATTTTGCGCCGCTGCGGATCCTGGGTCAGACACACTTTGGACAAGTAATCGGCGACATGCTGCACATGCAGCATGCGCCAGTTCCGGCTACCCTCGGCCACATTGGATTGCGCGGGATCCTCGTGGTACAGGACGACTTCCTGGAACACCTGCGGCATGCCCCAGTCTGCCAGCATCGCCTGTGTCATCTGGTTATGGTCAACCCCGAACTCGGCGCGTTCGAGATCGGCCAATGGGACGTCCGGCTGCGCCGCAGATTTTTTTAGCACTGACGCATATTCCTCCGGGCAGGCAGTCGCCAGCGCAAGCGAGCCTATCTGCCCCAGCAGGCCAAGGATGAATACCTCTTCAGGCGAGCCAGTACCGCTGTTCAGAACCAGATTTTGCGCGGTAATTGCCGCCAGCAGCGAGCGGGACCAGAAACCTTGATAGTCGAACCCCTGGCATGACACGTTGCGGCTACCTTCCACCAGCGACAATCCCAACACCAGTTGCCGTACCGTGTTCAAACCGAGCACGGCAACCGCGTCCGTTATGGATGCCACGGGACGTGTCTGGTATGCCACCAGCGCATTGGCAACCTTGATGATGCGGCCGGATAACGCGGGGTCGGCCTTGATCGCGTGCGCAATCTCCTGGTTTGTCACGTCATCTTTTTGGGTTAGCTGAACCACCCGCAAAGCCACGCCTTTGGGAGAAGGTAATTGGCCTTTCGCCTTGAGCGCCTCGAATTTAGAATGGGCATCCATCTTCAAATTCCCCTAAGCCGGGCGAGCCGGAACCAAAAAGGTGGTTTTGCGCTCGAAATTTATAATGCGCTAACCTATTGTTTTTAATTTAAAAACATATAAGTCTTGTCAAGAAATGTAAAGACTTAACCGGTAAGACACTAAATTGATTAGTCTTACTGTGTCGCAAAGCGCTGAAGGGCGCATTGCGGCGTTAAAATCAGGCTCAAAATGCTCATTTACTACATGTAAACTCCGCTTTTTGCGAGTTGGGCGGCAACGGCAAGCCGCCCATCCCTGCTTGACCCACTTCACCCGATTTTGCCTTGCAC
>JACREB010000086.1 GCA_016218475.1 Nitrosomonadales bacterium
GTGTCACATAGCGCTGAAGGGCGCATTGCGGCGTTAAAATCGGGCTCAAAATGCTCATTTACGCTATGTAAACTCCGCTTTTTCACCCGATTTTGCCTTGCACTGCATCCCTTGATCGCTATGTGACACAGTAAGATTAAAACACGTTCTTACATCAGGATGACATCGTATTGTTCCTGCGTGTAGATAGTCTCCACTTGCATCGAGATGGGCTTGCCGATGAAGTCGGAAAGTTGTGCCAGAGCCTGCGATTCTTCTTCAAGGAACAAATCTATGACCTGCTGCGAAGCCAGGATGCGGTATTCGCGCGCATTGAACTGGCGCGCTTCGCGGACGATTTCGCGGAGAATTTCGTAGCACACGGTCTGCGCGGTTTTCACTTCGCCGCGCCCCTTGCAGGTCGGGCATGGTTCGCACAACACATGCGCCAGGCTCTCGCGGGTGCGTTTGCGGGTCATTTCCACCAAACCCAGCGAGGAAAAGCCGTTCACGCTGATGCGCGTGTGGTCGCGCGCCAGGGCTTTTTTGAATTCGTCCAGCACGGCGTCGCGATGCTCCTGGGTGTCCATGTCGATGAAGTCGCAAATAATGATCCCGCCCAGATTGCGCAAGCGCAGTTGCCGCGCGATGACTTGCGTGGCTTCCAGGTTATTCTTGAAAATGGTGTCGTCGAAATTGCGCAACCCGACGAAGCCGCCGGTGTTTACGTCGATGGTGGTCAGTGCCTCGGTCTGGTCGATGATGAGGTAGCCGCCGGATTTCAGGTCGACGCGCTTGGACAGGGCGCGCTCGATTTCCTCTTCCACACCATACAGGTCGAACAGCGGGCGCACGCCCGGATAGTGTTCCATGCGTTCTGCCGCAACCGGATTGTAGGCTTGCGCGAACTCCAGCATCTTCTGGTAAGTGGTGCGCGAATCGACCATGATGCGCAAGGTTTCCTGCGTGACGAAATCGCGCAATACGCGCAGGCTGATATCGAGTTCGCGGTATAACAATTGCGGTGCGCTGGCGTTTTGCGCCGCGCTTTGCAGGTTGTGCCAGAGCTTGTCGAGGTAGGCGATATCCGCCGGAAAATCCGGGTTATCCGCAGCCTCCACGGCGGTGCGGATGATATAGCCGCCCTGATGTTCCGGAGGCAATGAGGCTTGCAGCCTGGCGCGCAATGCGTCCCGTTGCTCCGTGCCTTCGATGCGTTGAGACACGCCAATGTGGGTTTCCTGCGGGAGGTAAACCAGCAAGCGTCCGGCAATGCTGATCTGGGTGGAAAGCCGCGCACCCTTGCTGCCGATGGGTTCCTTGATGACCTGCACCAGAAGCGTCTGGCCTTCGAAGAGGATTTTTTCGATCGGTTTTGCGGTATCGCCGCTGTTTTCCCAAATGTCCGCCACATGCAGAAATGCCGAGCGCTCCAAGCCGATGTCGATAAAAGCGGATTGCATTCCGGGCAGCACGCGGTTGACCTTGCCGAGATAGACATTGCTGGCGATGCCGCGGCCGCTGCCGCGCTCGATGTGCAGATCCTGGACTACACCGAGTTGCATCACCGCGACGCGCGTTTCCTGCGGGGTGACGTTGATCAGGATTTCTTCGCTCATATTTTCTGATTCATGCTTTTAAGGTTCATGGCGTATGGTAGTCGAAGCGTTGCAGCAATTGCACGGTTTCGAACAGCGGCAAACCCATTACGCCGGAATAACTGCCGGAAATATGCTCGATGAACGCGCCTGCCTGTCCCTGAATGGCATAGCCGCCGGCCTTGCCGATATATTCACGGGAGAGCAGGTAACGGTGGATGCGCTCATCGCCGAGTGTTGTGAAACGCACGGTGGATGTGGAAAGCGCGACCTCGATTCGCTCGCCCATCGCGATGGCAACAGCGCTGAGGACATGATGCTCCCGGCCGGAAAGCTGGCGGATCATCGCGGCGGCGTGCCCGGCATTGTCCGGCTTGCCCAAAATCCTGCCATCCAGCGTGACCGTGGTGTCGGCGGCCAATACTGGGAAAGGCGGCAGGCTGCGCAATCGCAACGATTCCCGGCCTGCATGGGCTTTTTCATGGCAGATGCGCCGCACATAGGCTTCCGCTTGTTCGCCTTCCAGCGGCGTTTCGTCGACATCTTCGCTACGGCGCGGATCAGAACGCAACAGAAGCATCTCGAAATTGATGCCGATCTGCTTGAGCAATTCGCGGCGGCGCGGGCTCTGCGAAGCGAGGTAGATGCGTGGCTGAATGATGCGCATATCTAAAATCTCGTAAGTGGTGAGTGGTGAGTGGTAAGTGGTGAGTGGTAAGTAGAGAGTGGGAAGTGGCGAGTGGGTTTTTACACTGAGCGCAGCGATCTACTTCCTACTGAGGCGCACAGCGCCGCTCCACTCACCACTTTCTACTCCCTATGATAGGGGTGATTGTGCAGCATACTATGCGCCCGATACAACTGTTCGGCGAGCAGGACGCGCACAAAAGCATGCGGCAGGGTGAGTGACGACAGCGCAAGCAGTTGTTGCGCAGTCTGCTTGATCGACTCGTGCAAGCCATCCGCGCCGCCGGCGATGAACGCCATATCGCGCCCTTCGCGCATCCAGCCTTGCATTTGCGCGGCGAGTTCTCCGGTGGTCGGCTGTACACCGCGCTCGTCCAGCGCGATACGCAGGCAATTTTGCGGCAACGCGGCGAGAATGCGCTGCGCTTCCGCCTCCATGATCTGCGCCGTGGTTTTGCCTGTGCTGCGCGGCTCGGGCTTGATTTCCAGCAACTCTATTTTCGCCTCGCGCGGCATGCGCTTGGCGTATTCGTTGAAGCCCGCCGTGATCCAGTCCGGCATCTTGCGACCGACCGATACGATGATGAGCTTCATTGATGAAATTCTGCGGCTGAATGCAAACCCGGCTTCATGCCCGCTCTTTTGCCTTGGCCAGCTTCGGGCGTGCCGCCTGCGCCTTGCTCCACAGCTCTTCGAGGTTGTAATAATCGCGGATGGCGGGCTGCATGATATGCACCAGCACTTCGCCAAGATCCACCAGAATCCATTCGCCGCTGTCTTCGCCTTCGCGGCCATAGATGTGCTCGCCAAGCCCTTTGAGCTTGGATACCACATTGTCGGCGATGGCCTTGGTCTGCCGGGTGGAATTGGCGCTGGCGATGATCATGCGCTCGAACAGCGAACTGAGCTTGCCGGTGTCGATCACGGTGATGTCATTGGCCTTGATGTCTTCGAGTGCGGCGATAACGGCTTGGGTTTTTTCTTTAGTGGTCAGCATGGGTGTATAAATGATGTTGGTGAATGTAACCCGCCACCGCGTTGGGCAGCAGGTAGCGTATGGTGCGGTTTTCCGACACGCGGCGGCGGATGTCGGTGGCGGAAATCTCCAGTTTCGGTATCGCCAGCTCGGCGATGCCGCCGGATGGGCGCCGGGATAAATCATCCGCCGTACACAGGCGCTGCTGATAGTGCTGTTGCAGTTCTGCTGTCGCGCTGTGGATGCGCTCATCGATGGTAAAGCCGGGACGATAGCCGACCACGATATGCGCCAGTTCGAATAATTGCTCCCATTCGTGCCAGGTATGCAATTGCAGGAATGCATCGCCGCCCATCAGCAGGCACAGCGGTTGGGTTATCCCCAGATCGGTGCGCAGTTCGCGCAGCGTGTCCACCGTGTAGCACGGCGTGGTGCGATTGACTTCGCGGGTGTCCAGCATGAAAGCGGGCTGATCGGCGATGGCCAGTTGCACCATCGCGCTGCGGTGTTGCGCGGATACCTGCGGCGCATTGCGGTGCGGCGGAGTCCCGGTGGGGATGAAACGGATCTGGCGGAGATTCGCCAATTCCAGCATTTCCTCTGCAAGTCTTAAATGCCCGTAATGAACCGGGTCGAACGTGCCGCCAAAAATGCCGATGGGTGCGATGCTCACAATGCTAGGAATCGGAAATTATTGATTGGCTCTGATTTTCCCATGCACTTCCAGAGCAGACAACAAGTTTCACGTTTGACCATTATGCCGTATCCGGTTGCGTGTGGCAGAAATGGTAAAGCCAACCATCGGTAGGCGGTCAAAGAAATCGAGGAGCCAGATCGAGGCAAACGGGTCCTCTGAAACGGTGGCGAACGTGTAGTGGAATGAATCAGCCGCGAAGGAGCGGGGCTCCACAAACGGGATTTCCTTGATCGTCGGCCAAAGATTATTTAGGCCAAACTGTTGAATTGATGCCCTCGCTACGTGGGTGGCCGGGAGTGGCTGTTTGAATTCCTCGAAGAACAGAGCACGGATGATCCTGCCGCCAACTCGTTCGAGGCGAGGTTGCTGAACTTTGAAAGCGGGGACTTTCCCGGCAATAACTCCTCTCTTCGTGCGTTGCTCTATTTCCACGATGCTGCTTTCAACCAGCTTCGCCAGACCGCGCGCCTGCGGCCGGCGCAGAGAACGAAAAATGGAGTTAATGGCTGGCTGAACGGCAGGAACATCGGCAAGGTTGGACGAACTCAAAAGAGCGATACGAAAGTACTCATCGTCCTTACTCCAACCCCTTCGGCAGCTTTCGCAACATGGAACAGTAAGAAGGTCTTCTGGACGAGGTTTGGAAAATAGGTTTTTCGGAGGAATGTGGTCGTCGGTCTGTGGGGTGCCCGCACCGCAGTACGCGCGGATGATTCCTGTTGAAGGCTTGGCACTGTTACTCATAACGGCCACCCTTGTCCAATTTTATTTCACCAGCTCGCCCGCCCAGCGGCGCATGATGTCCACCATCTTTTCAACCTCCGTACCAGAGACAAGTGGAATATCGGTATCGTCGTAGCGAAACGTCACCGCGAAAGGATTCAATTTACGCAACTCATCCGCCGGGCAGGATACGGCAACGTCATGCTCCTGCAATGTCAGCGCCAGCCTGACCAAGTCATGTACAGGGGCAAATGCGATGCCACGCTCAAATAAAACTGCCTTCAGGCATTTTTCAACCGCCTGCTGCGCAAAAAAGCAGGTTGATGCCAACGACACTTCCGGGGAGTTTTTCAGCGCCCTGAACGCGACGATATCACGATCCGCCAGCCATAACGCCCGCAATGCCTCCTCATGGCCGGGCGTCATAAAGCACCTTTCCTTCCCTGAATGCCCAGTACAAAACGGTTCCCGGCACTTGGCTGCGGCGGCCTGCTTCCTTGTCCGAATACACCAGCACGTCCACACCAATGCCAACATCACCTACCGCCCTGTGCAGCCGTATCATTTCGTCAAATTTATTGGTCACCTCTTGCTCGATCACCATCAAATCCAGATCGGAATCTTCGGTCGCATTGCCGCGTGCGTAGGAACCGAACAAGATGATCTTGCTCGGTTTGGCCGCCGCGACCAGCCGCTCTACGGCCTGTTGTATCTGTTCACCGGAAATCATAACTGCCCCTATCCTTGGTTCTTCCTGTCTGTCTGTATAAATAAATCTGTCCACTTTCCTAGAAAAAGCAGTTGTCCGCAGATTACGCGGATTTTCGCAGATTAAACAACAAGTAACTTTGGGCTGCCGACCCACCTTTTTGGTGTTGTGGCACACATCCGCAACCGTATGAAAATCTGCGTTAATCCGCGTAATCTGCGGATAGAACTGCCGTTTTTAGGATTATCGCAACGCTGAACAGGTGATTGTCTCTTGCTCGGTAATAATCCATTCAACTTTGATGTCGGTCGCTTCCTGTGGAATTTGTTCTACGATTTGCAGGGCGAAGGCTGCGGCAACCAGCGCGGGCCGTTGTGTCATCTGTGCCAGCAGCCTGTCATAAAACCCCTTGCCGTAGCCTAACCGTGCGCCGTTGCGGGTAAATGCCACGCCGGGCAACAGGGCGAATTCTACCTCATTTAGCTTGTCCAGCCGTTCGCAGTATTCGGTTATCGGCTCGCGTATTCCCCACAAACCTGCCGCCAACTGGCTTTCCATATCCTCCACCAGATACAGATCGAGCCGATTCGTATGGTGGTTCACCTTGGGCAAAACCAGACGTTTGCCCTCCGCCAACACCTGCATAGCCCAAAGCTCGCTGGCAAACTCTGCGCCGAAATTCATGTAGCCCAGCACCGTGTCCGATTGCCGGTATTCGGGCAGTTGCAATAAACGCCCGCATATTGCCGCACTGTACGCGGCGCGCGTGTCCGGCGAGAGCTGCTCGCGCAGCATGAGAATGTTTTTCCTGATGGTTTGCTTCATCGGCAGCATGGGCGGTTTTTATGTTGGTGGATCATCAAGTTAAATTAAGAGAGCCGGTAAGCCGGAAATAAATGTAGGTCGGGCTGCGCCCGACATGGTGGGCAAAGCCCACATCCCGCGACACGTTACTGGCCAGCCCTCTATCCAACTTTCCCCCAGAGGGGGAAAGAGCAATCGCCTCCTCTCCCTCCGGGAGAGGATTGAGGTGAGGATTTCTGCCAGCCGTTTGCGGGAGCGGGTCCGAAAAGCTTTTGGCCGGGCACCCGTGTGAGGTGGCTATTCCCGCCCCGGATGCTTCGCAACGCCGTGTCATAGCCACCACCCTACGGTTGCGGTTTTGCAGGGTGATTATACCCGCCAGGCGGCGTGGGACATGGGTTTTGACAGTATTAAGTTGAATTCCATATGCCATTTGTGTTAATTTCTCGCCTGTTTTACCAGTTGCCATTATCCCAGATTGTTCATTAGAACAACACCTCATTGAAAAATAAGGGAAATCTCTAATGGATTCCATTAGAAACCCATTCAAAACAGGCGTTTTATGGCCTAATGGACAATCTGGGATTATGAATGGGAGCCAGTATGAATGAGATTGGCCGTCTCGCCTTTTGGTTTTTTGTTTAATGTTTCTTTTTGATGGCAGGATGTTTTTATGATGCGACTTTATTCGGGCACCACATGCCCATACTCCCACCGTTGCCGGATCGTGCTGTACGAAAAAGGCATGGACTTCGAAGTGATTGATGTTGACATGATGAACCGCGCCGAGGACATCGCGGTGATTAATCCGTACAACAGGGTGCCGACCCTGGTCGAGCGCGACCTGATTCTGTATGAAGCCAACATCATCAACGAGTACATTGACGAGCGTTTTCCGCATCCCCAGTTGATGCCGCCCGATCCGGTCATGCGCGGTCGCGCCCGCCTGTTCCTGCATCGCTTCGAGCAGGAGCTCTACAGCAAGGTGGCGGTGATAGAGCAGGGCGGAAGAACTGCCGACAAGGCCCGCGCCGTGATCCGCGACAACCTGACCCAAATATCGCAGATACTGACCAGGCAGAAATTCCTGCTGGGCGATGAATTCTCCATGCTGGACGTGGCAATCGCGCCCCTGCTATGGCGGCTTGACCATTACGGCATACAGATGAGCAAGGAAGCGGCGCCGATGATGAAATATGCCGAGCGCATGTTTTCGCGGCAGGGATTTATCGATGCATTGACGCCTTCCGAAAGAGCGATGCGCAAATGAAGTACCTCTGCGCAACTACTGTGCTCGCTACGTTGTGCAGAGGCATTTGGAATGAGTGATTTGTCTACGCGGCCCTACCTGATTCGCGCGATTTACGAGTGGTGCGTGGACAGCGGCCTGACTCCCTATCTGGCCGTCCGTGTCGATGAGCAGACCGAGGTGCCGCAGTCTTACGTGAAGGACGGCGAAATCGTACTGAACCTCAGCGCGGGCGCGGTGCGCGACCTTGAGTTGGGCAACGAGATGATCACCTGCAACGGACGCTTCGGCGGCTCGCCGTTCGACCTCATGGTGCCCGTCGCGGCGGTCATCGGCATCTTCGCCAAGGAAACCGGACAGGGTCTGGTGTTCCAGGGCAGCGGCCCGCAACAACCGCCTCCAACTACAAGCAGCGGCGGCGAAGTGCGCAAGCCAAAACCGCACAAGCCTAATTTGAAAATTGTGAAATAGGCTCTAAGAGCCTATATTCAGCAGGTTTCATACCCCGCGCCGTTTGCCTGCGGGATGCAGTGCGAGGCGCGGGCTGCGCCGTGTAGCCATTCTCCACAAGCAGGCCGCGACTGATCGCGCAGGGGATTGTATGGCAATCGCGGCTAATACAAATTAAATTCACGTAAATCCGGGAGTAAATCATGTCAGGAAATTTATTCGTCATCAGCGCGCCTTCCGGCGCGGGGAAAACCAGCCTGGTAGACGCGCTGCTCAACATCAATCCGCAGATCGATTTGTCGGTTTCCTACACCACGCGCGAGCCGCGCCCGGGAGAACAAGACGGCAAGGCTTATCATTTTGTCAGCCGCGAGGCTTTTCTCGCGATGGCGAAACGCGGCGAGTTCCTGGAAAGCGCGGAAGTCTACGGCAATCTTTACGGCACGTCGCAAACATGGATCAGCCAGGAAAATGCCAAGGGGCGTGACATACTCCTGGAAATCGACTGGCAGGGCGCCGCGCAAGTGCGCCGGCTGTTTCCGGAATGCATCAGCGTTTTCATTCTGCCGCCTTCCCTGGAGGCGCTGGAGCAACGTCTGAAAGGGCGCGGCAAGGACAATCACGAGGTGATTGCCAAGCGCATGGCGGCGGTACGCGAAGATGTCGCCCATGTTGCCGAGTTCGATTATGTTATTATCAACGACAATCTGCATGAGGCATTGCGCGAACTGAATGCCGTGGTGCTTTCCGCCAAACTGCGCGGCGCCGCGCAATTAACGCGCTATCAGACGCTTATTAACCAGTTACAACACCCGGAGTAAATTATGGCCCGTATCACCGTCGAAGAATGTCTCACACAAATCCCGAACCGCTTTGAACTGACGCTGGTTGCCGCTTACCGCGCGCGCCAGTTGTCCAATGGCGCAAACCATCTGGTGGGAGACAGCAACGACAAACCCACCGTCGTCGCGTTGCGCGAAATCAGCGAAGGCAAGGTGGGCAAGGAAATCCTCAACCGCGGCCAAGCTTAAACGGCAATTTATCCGCAGATTACACAGATTCACGCAGATTTTTGTAGGATGGGCGGAGCGAAGCCAAAAATTGCTCGTTGGCATTTTGTTTAATCTGCTTAATCTGTGTAATCTGCTGACAACTGCTTTTTTCCAGAATGAACGTGATTTCAAATGGCCGACACAGAACTGCTTATCGGGGAAGTCTCAGCCTATCTTAAACCGCAGGATGTCGGGCACATCCGTGAAGCGATCGAATTCAGCCAGGCCGCACATCAAGGCCAGACGCGCCAGTCCGGCGACCCGTACATCTCCCATCCGATTGCCGTCGCGCGCATCCTCACCACGTTGCACCTCGATGTCCAAGCGATCATCGCCGCGTTGCTGCACGACGTGGTCGAAGACACCGGCGTCACATCCGAACAGGTCGCCGAAAAATTCGGCAAACCGGTCGCGGAACTGGTTGACGGGCTGAGCAAGCTGGATCGCATCCGGTTCGAGACCCGCGAGGATGCGGAGGCGGAAAATTTCCGCAAGATGCTGCTGGCGATGGCGCACGATGTGCGCGTCATTCTCATCAAACTGGCCGACCGCCTGCACAACATGCGCACGCTGGAATCCATGCCGCACGACAAATGGGAGCGCATCGCCCGCGAGACCATGGAAATCTACGCGCCGATCGCCAACCGTCTCGGCCTGAATGACATTTACCGCGAGCTGCAGGATTTGAGCTTCAAGCATTTGCATCCCAACCGCTATGCGGTATTGTCCAAGGCCCTCAAGGTTGCGCGCGGCAACCGCCGCGAAGTGCTCGGCAAGATACTCGACGCGGTCCGGCAACGGATCGCCGAGCAGCATATCCGGGCGGATGTGACCGGTCGCGAAAAAAATATTTACAGCATCTACAAGAAAATGCAAAGCAAATCGCTGGCCTTTGCCGAAGTGCTGGATATCTACGGTTTCCGCGTGCTGGTCGACGATTTTGCTGCCTGCTACCTGGCGTTGGGCGCGCTGCACGGCTTGTACAAACCGATTCCCGGCAAGTTCAAGGATTACATCGCCATCCCCAAGGTGAACGGCTACCAGTCGCTGCACACCACGCTGTTCGGGCCGTTCGGCACGCCCATCGAAATCCAGATACGCACGCACGAGATGCACAAGATCGCCGCCGCCGGCGTGGCATCGCATTGGCTGTACAAGAGCGGGCACTTCTCGATCAACGACCTGCACAAGAAAACCCACCAATGGCTGCAGGAGCTGCTGGAAAGCCTGAGCCAGAGCAGCGATTCTTCGGAATTCCTGGAGCACCTCAAGGTGGACCTGTTCCCCGATGAGGTGTATGTGTTCACGCCCAAGGGCAAAATACTCTCGCTGCCGCGCGGCGCAACGGCGGTGGATTTCGCTTACAGCGTGCATACCGACATCGGCAACCGCTGCATTGCCGTCAAGGTCAATCATGAACTGGCGCCGTTGCGCACCGAGCTCAGGAACGGCGACCGCGTGGAAATCATCATCGCGCCGCATGCCAAACCGAACCCGGCCTGGCTGGGCTATGTGGCTACCGGCAGAGCGCGCGGGCATATCCGCCACTTTCTTAAAACCATGCAATCGGGAGAATCCGCGCAGCTCGGCGAGCGCCTGCTCAACCAGGCGCTGCAAACTCTGGGAGTCAAGCCGCAGGACATGGACGATGCGCATTGGGACAAGCTGCTCAAGGATACCGGCACGAAATCGCGCCAGGATATTCTGGCCGATATCGGCCTGGGCCGCCGCCTCAACATGGTGGTGGCGCGGCAACTGGCGCGGGTCGGCGATGCCGCACCGAGTGAAACGGTGGCCAACACGGTCATCACGATACAGGGAACGGAAGGAATGGCGGTGCAGTTCGCCAAGTGTTGCCGGCCGATCCCCGGCGACCCGATCATCGGTGTGATCAAAAGCGGACAGGGGCTGGTGGTGCATACCCACGACTGCCCCGTATTGCGCAAAGGGCGCAGCGGCAGCGAGCAATGGCTGGATGTGGTGTGGGACAAAAACATCACCCGCCCCTTCGAGGTCGGCATCAAACTGGTGGTTGCCAACCAGCGCGGCGTGCTGGCAAAAGTGGCCGCCGCGATTGCCGAGGCGGAATCCAATATCGAAAACGTCAACTTCACCAACGAAGGCGAGTACACCGCGCTGCATTTCACGCTGCAAGTGAATAACCGCCTGCACCTCGCCAATATCATACGCGGCCTGCGCAAGATACCGGAAGTGATGCGGATTATCCGATAGCGCTAAAAGCCTGGGAAATTTGACCCGAATGGATTAGCAGTTTGTTGAATTTATCGGCTTTTCGGAATTACGAAAAATATCGACCTCTCAGAACGCGCTACAAGCGATTTTTGGCATCTGGTTAAGGGTTAAAGCACCCCAAAAAACATTCATTTTTCGACGCGAACCGATAA
>JACREB010000088.1 GCA_016218475.1 Nitrosomonadales bacterium
GCATTAAAGTCTCCGATGAGGAGCTTGCCGCACTCGCGATTGAGCGGGATGAATTTCATGGCGAATGGAATTACCGATTGAGGGCGCGCGATCAAAATATACAGTTTTAATTGTTCAAGTTATTATTGCTTACCTACTTAGTCAATACTTAGTTGTTCCATCAGAGCTTGTCGAACCGCTAATCCCGCGCCAATACTGGCCTTCGACAAGGCCTTTAGTCCTGAGCGTAGCCGAAGGGTCAGTCCGAACGGTTTATTTGTAACTGTTTTAGCGGAACGATCTACTAGCAACCCCCATCTATAAAGCCGTTCACCCTGAGCCTGTCGAAGGGCAGATGCTGTAGTCAGCGTTTTATCAGATCGCGCAACTCTCCATTTCCCGCAACTGTTTCAGATATTCCTCCACCCGCTCATTCAGGGTACCCGGCGCGGCGACGATATCGCGCGCCAGCGAAAACAGCGGATAGGCGCGCCAATCGAACAAGTGATATTTCTCCACCATCCACAAGGTGTGCACCCCTTCGCCGGAGATATCCGACCATTCGCCGCGCACCAGTTGTTGCCCGAGTGCGTGATGATGCGAACCCGCGCTCGTCGCTGTTGTCAGCAGATCGCCCAGACCGGCATAGCTGAATGGCGTATGCACCTGCCCGCCGAACGACTGCACGATGCCGGATAATTCCGCGATCGCGGCGACCATCAGATGCCCGCGCATGTTGTCGCCCAGCCTCATCTCATCCGCCACGCCGAACATGATCGCATACACATTTTTCAGGATCACCGACCAGCTCCTGCCGTGCATGTCCGACGCCTGCCGGCAGACCAGCGTGCTGCCCCGGAACAGGCTGTGCATCACGTCAAAATCCGCCGCGTCGGACAACACCGCATCGGCAAAGCCGTACCGCCCCGCCCGGAGCTCCTCCGAAATCATCGGGCCACACACCACCCCATAGTGATACTTGTCCGCGAATATACGCTCGAATACTTGCGCAGCCGTCCGCCCCGATTCATCCAGCCCCTTCGCGATGCTCAGGCACAGGCTGTCTTTTGCGAGATGCGGCACGATCCGGCTGGCGATCTCGTGGTGCGGATTCACCGGCAGGCAGAACAGGATCACCTGCGCCCCGTCGACCTCGTCCTCCAGCGTCGCTTTGCAACCCCTCACCACGACGCCCATGTTCCAGATGCGCACATCGTGGCGCGCCGCCAGCAGATATTCCATGGCATGCCCCATCTCGCCATAGCCCAGAATCAATATGCGTAGTTTCATTCCTGCTCCTCGTCCAGATAAGTGAACGATATCCTAAAATGAAAAAGCCCGCGAATGCGGGTTTTGCTTTTGCTCTCAAATTAATTCGAGGTTGACCCATTGAGCTAACTCGATGTTCATTTCTTTGGTTTGGAGCAACATACGCCGCGCGGTTATAATCAAATCAGATACAGAAGGGTAAATCCGATGAATGAAGTGATGACGAAGACCGATTCAACGGCCAATCCCGGTTCGATAGCTCCGGCGCGCGTGGGCGACTATACCGGAATCCTTCCGAGCCAGAAGATCGAAGAGATGCTGTGTGGCGGCGAGATCAGCACGATGCTGAGGCCGCCGGATCATGACCAGGTCCAGCCCGCCAGCATAGACCTGCGCCTCGGCGATTATGCCTATCCCGTGGATACGAGTTTTCTTCCCGGCAAGGGAATGAAAGTGATCGAGAAAATGAAACAGCTCGATGACCGCTTTGCCGACTTCAGAATCGACCTCAGCCAAGGCGCCGTTCTTGAAAAAGGGCGCGTCTATGTGGTTCCTCTTCTGGAAGCCATTAGCTTAAAAAGCGACGTAGCCGCCTTCGCCAACCCGAAGAGCTCGACGGGCAGGCTGGATATTTTGACGCGCCTGATCGCCGACGGTGCGACCAGCTTTGACCAGGTAGGGGAGGGCTATAAGGGCGAACTGTTCATAGAAGTTGCGCCCCGGAGTTTCAGCGTCGTGGCAAAAACCGGCACCCGCCTGAACCAGCTCAGATTCCGCCGCACCCGGGGAGAGGGAGCGAAACCCATCTCGGCTACAGAATGGAAAAAGCTTCTCGATGAAGGCCAGATTGTTGACTCCGGCGACCACGAGAAAAGTGCGAAATCAATCAAGACAGGGATGCTGCCTTTTACCGTTGATCTGGAAGGGTCGGGCAAGGAGGGCGAAATCATCGGATACCGCGCGAAGAAACACACCGGACGTATCGATCTGGAAAGGCGCGATTACGATCCGCTGGATTTCTGGGAACCGATCCGTTTTCGCAAAACGTCTTCGCTGATATTGGACCCCGATGAGTTCTATATCCTCATGACAAAAGAAGCGATCGCGGTGCCGCCGGAATATGCCGCCGAGATGCTGCCGTACGACACCCGCGCGGGCGAATTCCGCGTCCACTATGCCGGTTTTTTTGACCCCGGCTTTGGCTGGAATGCCAGGCTGAATAAAGCGGGAAGCAGCAGGGGCGTTCTGGAAGTGCGCTCGCATGAAGTACCCTTCCTGCTCGAACATGGCCAGACGGTCGGATGGCTCCGCTATGAGCGTATGGCGGCCAAGCCCGAGCTCCTGTACGGGCAAAACCTCAACTCGAACTATCAGGGACAGAGCCTCAAGTTGGCCAAGCAGTTCAAGCAACTGTGAAGCCGCATCAACGATGGGCGCGCGTCGCTCAACTCATCCACGCTTGCTGCCACATCAGCTTACCATGCAGCGGGTTTAAGAGCCTATTCCAGTAGGTTTCATACCCCGCGCCGCTTGCCTGCGGGATGCAGTGCAAGGCGCGGGCTGCGCCGTGTAGTCATTCTCCACAAGCAGGCCGCAACGCCGCAATGCGCCCGCAGGCAAGCGGCCCTCCGGGTTGGGGCTGGGCGCGGCGTCTGCGGCGTTGCACCGCTTGCCGATGGAACGACCATTGGCTGCGCGCTGCGCCTTGCATCCATCCGCGCCCAGCCCCAACGCGGGGTATGAAACCTACTGAAATAGGCTCTAAGCTACATTGATTTCCATGATCCTGGGAAAAGCAATTGTCCGCAGATTACACAGATTACGCAAGATTAAACAAAGGGTTATCGAGATGAGCCGGATAACCATTTGGGCGAGACATCAGTTATTGGTAACTGCTTCAAAATCTGCGTGAATCTGTGTAATCTGCGGATTGAACTGCGGTTTTAAGGATGATCAAAATTTGCGCAAATCTGGCGGCAAAAATGGTTTTCGCGCTGTTTTGTCCTGAATGGCAAATTCGATAGCCATCCGGCAGACAGAAACCCTGTCAGCCTGCCGTGCTGGAATAGGCCACATAAAATCTTTTATTTTTCCGGCTATATCAGCCCCTTCTCCGCAAACGAAAGCACCTGTCCGCCAGCTACCACGAAGTGATCCAGCACGCGCACATCCACCAGTCCCAACGCCTGTTTCAGCGCAGTGGTGAGATGCTGGTCAGACTGGCTCGGCTCAGCCACACCGGATGGATGGTTGTGCGCGAGGATCACGGCGGCGGCATTGTGCGCCAATGCGCGCTTGACCACTTCGCGCGGATACACGCTGGTCTGGCCCAGCGTGCCGTGAAACAGCTCTTCCGAGACGATCACGCGATGCTGGGTATCGAGAAACAGCACCAGAAAAACTTCCTGCGGGCGCCCGCCGAGCAAGAGCTGCAAATAGTCGCGCACCGCGCCCGGCGAATTGAGCGCATCGCCGCGTTGCATTTCTTCTTTCAATGCGCGTTGCGACATTTCCAGCACCGCTTGCAGTTGCACGAATTTCGCCTGTCCCATGCCGTGCATATCGCAGAAATCCTTTTCGCTGGCGGCGAACAGTCTGGTGAGATTGCCGAAGCGTGTCAGCAGCCCCCGCGCCAAGTCCACCGCGCTCTGCCCGGTCACGCCGGTGCGCAAAAAAATCGCCAGCAACTCGGCATCGGAGAGCGAGGCCGCGCCCTTCTGCAATAACTTCTCGCGCGGCCGCTCGAATTCAGGCCAGTCGGTGATTGCCATGCCACCTCCGTAGGGTGGGCAAATTGCCCACCGTTTTAATGTCCGCGTGGGCAGATGAAACTTGCCCACCCTACGCCCACTACACACCCACCCATCCTACACGGGCAGTTTCTTGATAAGATGCGCGGCATTATGAACCAAGAACCGACAAAGCGTATCGTGCCAGTGAATCGCATAGTCTTGGGCATCACCGGCGGCATCGCGGCCTACAAGGCGGCGGAATTGCTGCGCCTGCTGGTGAAGCAGGGCGTGGAGGTGCAGGTCGCGATGACCGGGGCGGCGTGTCATTTCATCACGTCGGCCACGATGCAGGGGCTTTCCGGAAAACCGGCGTTCACCGACCAGTGGGATGCGAGTGTGCCGAACGGCATGGCGCACATCAACCTGAGCCGCGCCGCCGATGCGATCCTGATCGCGCCCGCCAGCGCCGATTTCATCGCCAAGCTGGCGCATGGGCTGGCGGATGACCTGCTGTCCACGTTATGTCTGGCGCGCAATTGCCCGCTGCTGGTCGCCCCGGCGATGAACCGCGAGATGTGGCTGAACGCCGCGACACAGCGCAACGTCGCGCAACTACTGGCCGACGGCGTGCAGGTGCTCGGCCCGGACTGCGGCGCGCAGGCGTGCGGCGAGGAAGGCATGGGGCGGATGCTGGAGGCGGAGCAGTTGGCGCGTGATGTGCTGGCATTGCTGCGCAATGCGCCCCTCTCCCTGACCCTCTCCCACGATGGGGAGAGGGGATCTGCTCGAAAAATGGATGGTGTGAAGATTCTAATCACCGCCGGGCCGACTTACGAGGCAATCGATGCGGTGCGCGGCATCACTAACCGCAGTTCCGGAAAGATGGGCTATGCCGTCGCGCAGGCCGCGCTGGAACAAGGCGCGGACGTGGTGCTGGTATCCGGCCCGACTGCGCTCGCCAAACCTCAGGGCGCGCAAGGCGTGGATGTGGAAAGCGCCGCACAGATGTTCGATGCAGTCAAACAGTGTGTCGCCAATTGCAATATTTTCATCGGTGTGGCGGCAGTGGCAGATTACCGCGTCGCGCAGCCGAGCGAACAGAAAATCAAAAAAAGCGCGGGCACGCTCACGCTGGAACTCGTTCCCAACCCGGATATCCTGGCGCATGTGGCCGGCCTGCCGAACCCGCCGTTCTGCGTGGGCTTTGCCGCCGAGAGCGAAAATCTCGCGGAATATGCCGAGCAGAAACGCCGCGCGAAAAAAATCCCGCTGCTGGTGGGCAATCTCGCGCAACACGCCATCGGCAGCGACGAAAACGAACTGGTTTTGTTCGACGACAGCGGCAGCCACGTTTTGCCGCGCGCCGGCAAGCTGGTGCAGGCAAGGCTGCTGATGCAGCACATTGCGCAACTTTACGAAGGAGCAGGCAAATGAAACCCATCTCTGTGGATGTCAAAGTTCTCGATCACCGTTTGCATGAAAATATGCCCGGCTACGCGACCTCAGGGTCGGCAGGTATCGATCTGCGCGCGTGCATCGACCAGAACATGGTGATCCAGCCCAAGCAGTGCGAGCTGATCCCCAGCGGCATCTCCATACACTTGAGCAACCCCGGTTATGCCGCGATGATTTTGCCGCGTTCCGGCCTGGGCCATAAACACGGCATCGTGCTCGGCAACCTGGTCGGCCTGATCGACTCGGATTACCAGGGGCAGATTTTTGTCTCGCTGTGGAACCGCAGCCAGATTCCCTTCACGCTGATGCCGATGGAACGCATGGCACAGTTGGTGATCGTGCCGGTGATGCAGGCGAAGTTCAATATCGTGGAAGAATTTCCGTTGAGCGCACGCGGAAGCGGCGGGTTCGGCAGCACCGGCAAGCATTGAAAACGCATATTGTAAAATCACCGCTCAACATTCAAAACTTAATTTCATAATTCAGGTCGTACCCGCCATGCGCGTCTCACAATTTTTCATCTCCACCCTCAAAGAAGCCCCCTCCGAGGCGGAACTGCCCAGCCACAAGCTGATGCTGCGCGCCGGGTATATCAGGAAACTCGCCAGTGGCCTGTACACCTGGATGCCGCTCGGCCTGCGCGTGCTGCGCAAGGTGGAAAATATCGTGCGAGAGGAGATGGACAGAAGCGGCGGCATCGAGTTGCTGATGCCTGCCGTGCAGCCCGCCGAACTGTGGCATGAAACCGGACGCTGGGAAGTATTCGGCCCGCAGATGTTGAGAATCAAGGATCGGCACGACAACGATTTCTGTTTCGGCCCGACCCACGAAGAGGTGATCACCGACATCGCGCGCCGCGAAATCCGCAGCTACCGCCAGTTGCCGGTCAATTTCTACCAGATACAGACCAAGTTCCGCGACGAGGTGCGCCCGCGTTTCGGCGTGATGCGCGCGCGCGAATTTGTGATGAAGGACGCCTATTCGTTCCATGCCGACTATGCGAGCCTGGAGCACACCTATCAGGTGATGCACAATACCTATAGCCGCATCTTCACCCGCCTCGGACTGCAATTTCGCGCCGTCACGGCAGATACCGGCGCGATTGGCGGCAGCGGCTCGCACGAGTTTCACGTGCTGGCGGATTCCGGCGAAGACGCGCTGGCATACTGCCCCGCTTCCGATTACGCGGCGAACGTGGAAATGGCGGAGGCGGTTGCACCTGACACTTCACGCGGCGCAGCTACGCAAGAGTTGCAGAAAGCCATCACACCAGGCCAGCGTTCCATTGAAGAAGTAGCGGCATTCTTCAGCACCTCAGCACAAAGCATCTTGAAAGCCATCGCGGTAATGACGCACGAAGACGAGTTCGTGCTGCTGCTGTTGCGCGGCGATCACACCCTGAACGAGATCAAGGCAGGCAAGGTGCTGGGCGGTTTCCGTTTTGCTGCCGACGACGAGATACACCGCAACATGAACTGCCGCGCCGGATATATCGGCCCGGTCGGCAGCAAAGTGCGCATTCTGGCCGACCGCACTGCCGCCACACTGAGCGACTTCATCTGCGGCGCGAACGACGACGGCTTCCATTACACCGGCGTAAATTTCGGACGCGACGTACACTTGGACGAAGCGGGCGTGCATGACCTGCGCAATGTCGTTGCGGGCGATCCGTCGCCGGATGGCAATGGCACGCTGGAAATCTGTCGCGGCATCGAGGTCGGGCACATTTTCCAGTTGCGCACCAAATACGCCGAAGCGCTCAAGGCCACTTTCTTGGACGCACAGGGCAAGGCGCAAATCATGGAAATGGGCTGTTACGGCATCGGTGTTTCGCGCATCGTGGCTGCCGCTATCGAGCAAAATTACGACGAGCGCGGCATTATTCTGCCAAGCGCAATGGCGCCGTTCCAGGTCGCCATCGCGCCGATCGGCATGGGCAAGAGCGCGGCGGTGCGCGATGCGGCGGAACAACTCTATACCGGGCTTGTCGAAGCCGGCATCGAAGTATTGCTGCATGACCGCGACGAGCGCCCCGGTGTGATGTTCGCCGACATGGAACTGATCGGCATCCCGCACCGCATCGTCGTCGGCGAGCGCGGCCTGAAGGAAGGCAACGTGGAATACCAGGGGCGGCGGGATGCGCAGGCGCAATCCGTCCCGTTGCAAAGTGCGGCGGAATTCGTGAAGTCCAAGCTATGCGACTGAATAAACCAGAATTCAACCCGGATAATTCATTAGTCACTTATCGACCAAATGATCTCAAAACATGACAAGAATTTTCAACGAAAACCGTAGGGTGGGCTCTGCCCACCATGCCTGTCCTGAGCCTGTCGAAGCGGTCGGGCAAAGCCCGACCTACATTAACTTCGGGAAATTATTGCGCCGCCTCGCCTTGCCGCTGTGCTTGGCAGGCGCATTATTCTCCCCCGGCGCATTCGCCGGAGCGCAAGTCTATACGCCGCTGTCCGCCAGTGTCCGTGCGGTATTGCAACGTAGCGTGTCGGATCAGGCCTCTCCAAAACTGGTGTTCAACACGCGAAATGAAGCGGATATGTGGCTGGATGAAATGTCGCGCCGCCTGCAAAAACGCATCCCTGATGCCGAATACCGCATCGACTTTCTGGGCACGGTACATTATGAAGCGAACCGTGCCGGGCTTGACCCGCAGATGGTGCTGGGCTTGATCGAAGTGGAAAGCGGTTTCAAGAAATACGCTGTCTCCAGCGCGGGCGCACGGGGCTACATGCAAGTGATGCCGTTCTGGGTAAAGGAAATCGGCGCCACCGGACACAATCTGTTTCACCTGCGCATCAACCTGCGCTACGGGTGTACCATCCTGCGCCACTATCTGGACATGGAAAACGGCGATCTGTTTCGCGCGCTGGGACGCTACAACGGCAGCCTGGGGCGCTCCGAGTACCCGAATCTGGTGCGCGCCGCATGGCGCAACAACTGGGCATTGCCCCGGCGGACAGCGGCCACCGGTCAGCCAGCAGGGGTTAATTCCAATTCTAAACACAGCGACATAAATAACGCCGCATAAATTTCTATAAAATACAGTATTCATGCGGCTTTCACACTGTATTGATATGACAGCATTTAGCGCGGCATGTTTAAATTAAACCCGGATAATCATTAGTGCCAAATACCAATGCTGCAATTGGAGTGTAGGCGATTTCTCTAATGAACTATTTGGGTTAAAAGTGCATTTTCGTAGGGCGGGCAAGGTTAACAATTGCCTTTCTCGTTTGTCCTTTCTTCCGCTTGCGGGCGAGGGGCTATTCTTGATCGTTCACATGCTCCGCGTGGGAACGATGATGCTGTCAGGCAAACACCGACAACAAAATTTCCCAATTCCTTACACCTTAATCAGACAAACACCTATACCGCTTCCGTATGCGATGGAGCACTATCCAATAAAGTAAGAGTGGTGCGTGCGTGCGTGTTGCCTCACGCTTTTTTTCGCCTATCCTGCAACCGCTTTGTCCAGATGCAGTTTTCCCAGGGAGGGCGACTCGGTGACAGCGCAACAAAAAATCGCTTCAAGATACGCCATGCGGCATTTTGCCGTAGCGTATCGGCTGCCCCCCCGCAACTCCCTTGCGCTGAACTGATTTCTGGTTCGGGTTCCGCACGCTTTGGCCTGCGCTGCGCGGGAAGGGGTCGTTCATGCGCAAAATTCTGATCGTGGAAGACAACCCGACCAACATGAGTTTTTTTGTGGCCGTGCTGGAACATGGCGGGCACACGGTGTTGCAGGCCGGGGATGCCGCAACCGGCATCCGTCTCGCGCGCGAAGCGCACCCCCGATCTCATCTTCATGGACATCCAGCTCCCCGGCATGGACGGGCTGGAAGCGACTGGCTGGAAGCGACCCGGCAACTCAAGGCCGATCCGGCCACCCGCACCATTCCCATCTACGCGCTGACCGCTTTCGCCATGAAGGGCGACGAGGAACGCATCTGCGCCGCAGGTTGCGACGGCTATCTGGACAAGCCTGCGAGCTATAAAAATTTGCTGGCGACTGTAGGAGCGGCCTGGAGGCCGCTCCTACAACACAAGTGGAGGCATAAAAATGGCAACGATTACGAAAGGAGGAAGACAGCGGGCTGGACACCAAGGTATTACTGGCGACCCTGATCGCCTACCGGCGCGGCGATTTTACGAAGCGCATGCCCAACGACTGGACCGGGGTGCATGGCAAGATCGCCGACACGCTGAACGAAATCATCGAGCAGTCCAACGATATGACCGCCGAATTCGTCCGCGTCACCAATTTGCTCAGCAAACAGGGCAAGCTCGGCGAGCGCAAGAATCTGCCGAATCTCAAGGGTTCCTGGGGCACGATCGTGGAGTCAAGCAATGCCATGACTAACGATATGGTCAGCCCGCTGAACGAAATGGTGCGCGTCATCAACGCGGTATTCACCGGCGACCTGTCGCAGAGCGTGCCGATGGAAGCAGAGGGCAAGAAGCTGGAAGGCCAGCTCCTCAAATCCGCCGAGATAGTCAACGGCATGGTCAACCGCCTCGGCACTTTCGCCTCCGAGGTCACGCGCGTGGCGCGCGAGGTCGGCACCGACGGCAAGCTCGGCGGGCAGGCGGCGGTGCCGGGCGTGGCGGGCATCTGGAAGGATCTCACCGACAACGTCAACTCGATGGCCGGCAACCTCACCGGACAGGTGCGCAACATCGCCGAGGTGACGGTGGCGGTGGCCAACGGCGATTTGAGCCGCAAGATCATCGTGGACGTGCGCGGCGAGTTCCTGCAACTCAAGGAAACCATCAACACCATGGTGGACCAGTTGCGCTCCTTCGCTTCGGAAGTCACGCGCGTGGCGCGCGAGGTCGGCATGGAAGGGCGCCTCGGCGGGCAGGCTTACGTGACGGGCGTTTCCGGCACCTGGAAAGATTTGACCGAGTCGGTCAACATGCTGGCGGCCAACCTCACCAGCCAGGTGCGCAACATCGCGCAGGTGACCACGGCGGTGGCCAACGGCGACCTCGGCAAGAAAGTCACGGTGGACGTGAAAGGCGAAATCCTCGAACTGAAAAACACCGTCAACACCATGGTGGACCAGATCAACTCCTTCGCCGCCGAGGTCACCCGCGTGGCGCGCGAGGTGGGCACGGAAGGCAAGCTCGGCGGCCAGGCCAACGTGCCGGGCGCGGCGGGCACCTGGAAAGACCTGACCGACAACGTCAACCAGTTGGCCGCCAACCTGACCAACCAGGTGCGCGCCATCGCCGGCGTCGCCACCGCCGTGACCAAGGGCGACCTCACCCGCTCGGTGGCGGTGGAGGCCAAGGGCGAGGTGGCGGAACTCAAGGACAACGTCAACGAGATGATCCGCAACCTGCGCGAGACCACCAACCAGAACTCGGAACAGGACTGGCTCAAGACCAACCTAGCAGCCTGTCTGGCTTCCACGATAAAAAAACCGTAAAAAAACTGCCCAATTTTAGTTGCGATATGGTATAATTGCGATTGCTAATCAATAAGTTGAATACAATTCCATGAGCCGCTTCAAACCGATCAAACGCGACATGAACTACCTGTTTCCGCCCTCGATGAGCGACTGGCTACCGGAACACCACCTAGCGCGATTTATTGTCGAGATTATCGAGCAACTGGACTTGAAGCCCATGGAAAGTGCCTACGGCACCAGCGGGAGCGACCCGTATCACCCCGCATTGCTGCTGTCCGTTCTGGTTTACGGCTACGCCACGGGCGTGTTCTCC
>JACREB010000087.1 GCA_016218475.1 Nitrosomonadales bacterium
GCATTAAAGTCTCCGATGAGGAGCTTGCCGCACTCGCGATTGAGCGGGATGAATTTCATGGCGAATGGAATTACCGATTGAGGGCGCGCGATCAAAATATACAGTTTTAATTGTTCAAGTTATTATTGCTTACCTACTTAGCTTGCTGCGTCACAAAACACTGATCGTTACACCAATTCGATTTGCACCTTACGGCCAACCAGGGCAGCGGCACGTTGCAAAGTTGATAGTGTCACATCGCGGGTAGGATCAAGCAGTCGATCGACCTGCGAGCGGCTGGTCTTAAGCATGATGGCCAGGCGTGCCTTAGTTAGCGATTGTTTTTCCATCGCTTCGGTAAGTTGCCACACCACGACTTCCTTGATGGCCATCGCCTGAGTTTCTTCAAATATGCCCTCTTCCTTGAGGAAGTCGTCGAGGCTTGATCCGATATGTTTACTCATGATTTCAACTCCTTTTGGCGTTTTCTCGCCAAGGTAAGATCGTCGTCAGGTGTCTTTTGCGTCTTCTTGACGAAGGCGTGCAAGGCCACCAAATTGCCCTTGTGCAAACATATCAGCACACGAGCGATGCGGTTGTTTGGCAAGTCTGTGCGTACTTCCCATAAACCCTGCCCCATTGGACGGCACAAGGGCACACCCACCGGCCAGCGCCATTGTGCCCGCATCAGGTCTTGGCCAATTGTGTGCCGGTCTGGCTCGTCCTGCGCTTTGAGCCATTCGCGCACCGGTTCGTTGCCGCTGCTGTTTTTGTAGAACTGTAGCGGCGTTTTTTGCGATTCATTGACCATTTATCACCTTAGCGCACTTGTACCATATAAGGTACATACAATGCAAGGCAATTTTGTAAGTATATCCACCACCTACGCGGTGCCATTGCCGTGATGAAGGGCTTTGTGACACAGTAATAGTGGTTACCTTTTACTTTTGAAATAAAAATGGAATAAAACCCAGAAGCCACGCCGTATTATGCGGCCAGCCTTTCCAATACTGCCGCAAAAAATCCATCCGTCCCATGCAGGTGCGGGCGCAGCTCCAGATAATCGCCCGTATCCAGCGCGATCTTTTGTTGCCGCAGCACCTCGCTGGCCGGGCGCAGCACGAAGCCGGGATGCGCGGCGAGGAAGGCTTGCACGATAAGCTGGTTCTCTTCCGGCAGGATGCTGCAAGTCGCGTACACCAGGCGACCGCCTTTCTTCAGCAGGCGGCTGGCGGAGGCGAGAATGGCGGCCTGTTTGCGCGTGAATTCCTCGATGCTGGCGGGCGATTGGCGGAATTTCAGGTCCGGGCTGCGGCGCAACGTGCCCAGGCCGCTGCATGGCGCATCCACCAGCACGCGGTCGATCTTGCCCGCCAGGCGTTTCACCTTGAGATCGTTTTCATGTGAAATCAGCATCGGCTGGATGTTGCTCGCGCCGGAACGCTTCAGGCGCGGCTTGAGGTTGGCGAGGCGCTTCTCGGACGTATCCATCGCGTATAAACGACCCTGCGAATTCATCAGTGCGGACAGCATCAGCGTTTTGCCGCCCGCACCGGCGCAAAAATCCACCACCATGTCGTTGCGCTTCGGCGCGAGCAGGAAGCCGAGCAACTGGCTGCCTTCGTCCTGCACTTCTATTTTGCCTTCGGCGAACAGCGCATCGCGATTGAGCGGGATTTTTTCCTTGAGACGGATGCCAATGGGTGAGTAAGGCGTGGCGGAGGCATCGATATTTTTGTCGCGCAGCATTTGCAGCACCTCATCACGCTTGGCAAGTAGAGTGTTGACGCGTATATCCAGCGACGCGCCCTGCTGCATCGACAAGCCGATTGTGAGAATGTCTGCATCGGAGCAGGAAGCGCGCATCTTTTCCACCAGCCATTCGGGCAGCTCGGCCTGAACCGGTAGCGGCATATCCTCGACCTTGACGCCCTTCACCGTGGCGAGCCATTCCTTCTCGTCGCGCTTCAATACCGGTTCGATCTCGCGCAGGTTGTAGCCGCCGAACCTGAGCAGCCATGCAAGCGCCATGCGGCGGGGAGTAGCATTGCCGATGCATGTTATTTCCAGCAGCAGGCGATGGCGCAGCACGCCGAATACGGTCTCGGCAACCAGTTCACGTTCGTTGGAGCCGATGCGCTCGTTCTTGAAAAAATAGCGTAGCGTGGTATCGGCGGGATGCGCCATCGGCAGGATGGCGCGTAGTGCCTGGATGACAAGCTCAAAACGGTATTCGGTAATCAGCATGAGCGGTGTTCGTAGTAGAAAAATTGCTTCACAAACTCAGGCACGCAGTTTAGCAGGGTTGCCATTGCAATATCTTGCGGATAACTCCGGTTTGTCAAGTGATGGGTACCTTCGGCGAAAAGGTAAAAAGCAACAAATGGAAAGGCAACTTATAATTACACCTGTTGCTGAATCGAGGGCTTAAGCAGATCGCGATTGAACCGGCAGTGGCTCTATTAGTCTTACTGTGTCACAAAGCGATCAAGGGATGCAGTGCAAGGCAAAATCGGGCGAAGTGGGTCAAGCAGGGATGGGCGGCTTGCCGTTGCCGCCCAACTCGCAAAAAGCGGAGTTTACATGTAGTAAATGAGCATTTTGA
>JACREB010000089.1 GCA_016218475.1 Nitrosomonadales bacterium
ATGAACCCAGATTGTTCATTAGAACAACACCTCATTGAAAAATAAGGAAAATCTCTAATGGATTCCATTAGAAACCCATTCAAAACAGGCGTTTTATGGCCTAATGGACAATCTGGGATGAAACATCCAACTGAAAATCTGACCGCGCGGGTATTTTTCGCCCTGTGGCCGACAGCCGCCGAACGCGAACAATTGGCCGCGTGGCAGAAGCCGCTGAAACGCCTGTGCGGCGGGCGGGCGATGCGCGGAGAGACCTTGCACAACACGTTGGTGTTCATCGGAGATGTCGAGATTTACGGGCTGGAAGTTCTGCAACTGGCGGCACAGGAGGTAGGCGGCGAGGGTTTCGGGTTGTGTTTTGACGAAGCGCGCTACTGGGGGCACAACCACATCGTGTATGCCGCGCCCCACCATGTGCCGCAGCAACTGATGCAACTTGTGGGCGCGCTGGAACAGCGCCTGATCGCGCACCGCTTCAAATTCGACCGGCGAGACTACCAGCCGCATGTCACGCTGTTGCGCAATGCGCACTGGAGCGATATGCCGCTGCCCGCGATGCGGCCGGTGTGCTGGCAGATCGGGGATTTCGCGCTGGTACAATCCGTGCCTCGCGACGGGCTGGCCGATTATCGGGTGCTGGCGCGTTTCCCTTTGGGCGCTTGTAGCGGATAATCGCCACTGTTGGAACCTTGCAAACGGGAATGAGTACATGCTCAATATTTTTACGCTGGAAAACGGAAGGCTATCCAGGATAGAGCCGGGCGAGATCGCCACGCGCAAGCCGATCTGGGTGGATGCCATCGCGCCCGGCGAAGACGAGCGCGAATGGATAGCAAAGACTTTTGCCATCATCTTGCCGCAGCCGGAGCATTTGCGCGACATCGAAGCCAGCGCGCGCTTTTACGAAGAGAACGAAGAACTGCATGTGCGTTCGGATTTTCTGCTCGGCAAGGAAAGCGATTCGCGCAGCGTGCTGGTGGCGTTCGTGCTTTCCAATAACATTTTATTCAGCGTACACGGTGAAGACCTGCCGGTGTTTCAGCACTTTCGCCTGCGCTCGCACGGGCAACCCGATCTTGTGGCAGACAGCCTCGACGTACTGGTCGACCTGTACGGTTCCGATGTGGAGTTTTCCGCAGATGCGCTGGAAGAGGCTTATGCCGACCTCGGCGAAATCAGCGGCACGGTGCTTGGCAAGACGCTCGGCGACAAACAGGCAGGCATCGTGCTGGCGAATATCGCCCACGCGGAACACCTGAACGGGCGCATCCGCCGCAACCTGATGGATACGCGCCGCGCAATTTCGTTCCTGATGCGCAGCAGGTTGCTGGCGCCGGAACAGATGGAGGAGGCACGCCAGATCATGCAGGACATCGACTCGCTGGACGGGCACACCGCCTTCCTGTCCGACAAGATCAACTTCCTGATGAATGCCACCGTCGGCTTTATCAACATCAACCAGAACAAGATCGTGCGCATGTTCACCGTGGCCGCTGTGGCGTTGCTGCCGCCCACACTGATCGCCTCCATCTACGGGATGAATTTCAGGCATATGCCGGAGCTGGAATGGGCAAGCGGTTATCCATTCGCCCTGTTGCTGATGTTATCTTCCACTGCCGTGCCGTTGTGGATATTCCAGCGCAAGGGGTGGTTGAAATAGCAGTCGACTACCTGACGTAGGTTGGGCAAAGCGTAGCGTACACAACATTAACAACGGCATCTTTATTCGTTGTGTACGCTACGCTTTGCCCAACCTACGAATAGTTTTTTAGCGCCTCTTTTACCGGATAGATACCGCCTTTGCGATGGTAGAATCCAATCCATGCTCAACGAACGCGCCCAAATCCTGCTCAAGACACTGGTGGAACGCTATATCAGCGATGGTCAGCCGGTCGGTTCGCGCGCCTTGCTTCAGTATTCCGGCCTCGAAGTCAGCTCGGCGACCATCCGCAACGTGATGGCCGACCTGGAAGACATCGGCTTGGTTAGCAGCCCGCATACTTCGGCGGGGCGTGTCCCGACCGGCATGGCATACCGGCTGTTTATCGACACCATGCTGGTCACCAAGCCGCTGGACAGCGCACGTGTGCAGCAAATGGAACACCAGTTGCAACCCGATAACCCGTCGCGGCTGATCGCACAGGCCTCGAACATGCTTTCCGAACTGACCCAATTCGCTGGTGTGGTCGCCACGGCCAGGCGCAGCGCGATCACCGTGCGCCAGATTGAGTTCCTGCGCCTCGGCGAGAAGCGCGTGCTGCTGATCATCGTGATGCCGGATGGCGAAGTGGAAAACCGCGTGCTGCTGATGGAGCGCGATTACACCCAGTCGCAACTCGCCGAGGCGGGTAATTTCCTCAACCAGCATTACATCGGCTGCAGCTTCTCGCAGATACGAGACCGGCTGCGCGGGGAATTGCAGCAACTGCATCAGGATATGAGTGCGCTGATGGCGGCGGCGCTCGCGGCGGGCGATGCGGCGCAGTCAAAGCAATCTGAGGATTACGTCATCAGCGGCGAGCACAACCTGCTGCATGTCGAAGAATTGTCCACCGACATGAACCGCCTGCGCAGGCTGTTCAACCTGTTTGAGAAAAAAACCGAACTGCTGCACCTGCTCGATGCCAGCCGCAGGGGGCAGGGTATCCATATTTTTGTCGGCGCCGAATCCGGGCTAGCCTCGCTGGACGAATGCAGCGTGATCACCGCGCCCTACTCCGCCGACGGCAAAGTGGTCGGCACGCTCGCCGTGGTCGGCCCGAAACGCATGGATTACGAGCGGGTGATACCTATCGTGGATATTACCGCACGGTTGCTGGGCAATGCGTTGTCGCAAAACTAGGTAAAAACGTGACTTTTATACTCCGCTCACACACCCTCTCCCCTAGCCCCTCCCCCGCCCGTGGGGGAGGGGAACCAAACTCCCTCTCCCGTGGACGGGAGAGGGTTGGGGAGATAACCAGCCACTTGGGTGCCGTTTTTTGGCAGCCTAGTGGAATGGCTAGTAGTTCCATCAGGGATGTTCAATCCTCACCATACCTTAAATGACCTACCAACCCGAACCCTCCTTCAACCATGGCACACCGGAAAAAACCGGCATCCTGCTGGTCAACCTCGGCACGCCGGATGCGCCTACACCGGACGCGGTGCGCCGCTACCTGAAGGAGTTCCTCGGCGATCCGCGCGTGGTGGAGATGCCGCGCCTCCTCTGGTGGCTGATCCTGAACGGCATCATCCTCAACACCCGCCCGAAAAAATCCGCCGCGAAATATGCCAGCATCTGGCTGAAGGAAGGTTCGCCGCTGCGCGTCTATACCGAAAAACAAGCCACGCTGTTGCAGGGCTATCTCAGCCAGCGTACCAAGGCGCTGCTCGCGGTGGACTACGCGATGCGTTACGGCAACCCTGGAATTCCCCAAGTGCTGCGCAAGCTCAGGGAGCAGAATTGCCAGCGTATCCTCGTCGTGCCGATGTATCCGCAATACGCCGCCAGCACCACCGCCACGGCCTGCGACATCGTGTTCGGCGAATTCCAGCAGATGCGCAACGCCCCCGCGTTGCGCACCATCAAACACTTCCACGACCATCCCGGCTACATCAAGGCGCTGGCGGGCAGCATCAACGATTACTGGATGAAACACGGCAGACCGGAAAAGCTGCTGATGAGCTTTCACGGCCTGCCGGAATACACGCTGCAAAAAGGCGACCCCTACCACTGCGAATGCCACAAGACCGGCCGTCTGCTGGCGCAGCAGCTCGGCCTGAAGCAGGAGCAATACACCGTCAGCTTCCAGTCGCGCTTCGGCAGGCACGAATGGCTCAAACCTTACACCGCCGCCACGCTGAAGGAGCTGGGGCAGAAAAGGATCAAACGCCTCGACGTGGTCTGCCCCGGCTTCGTCGCCGACTGCCTCGAGACGCTCGAAGAAATCGAGATGGAAGGCAAAGAAGAATTCCAGCACGCGGGCGGCGGCGAATACCACTACATCCCCTGCCTCAACGACCGCAACGACTGGATACACGCGCTGACCGACCTGGTGCTGGACAATCTGCACGGCTGGCTGATCGAACCGGATAAGGCGGAACTGGAACAAAGCAGGCTGAGGGCGCTGGGGATGGGGGCGAAGAAATGAAACAGAGTGTGTCTTTGGCAGTTATTTGACTGTGCTGACCATAGATTGTGGGTTTTAATTGGAGCCTATGTCGTTAGATATAGGCAGCACGCGAAACATGTGCTTTGTTGAATAGCTGATGCCCTGTAAAATCGAAAAAATCATACGCGAAAGGTGCGGAGATATGTTGCTAAATTCAATAGAGATTTGTGCTGGTGCTGGCGGTCAGGCTCTTGGGCTTGAACAAGCTGGCTTTGAACATGCCAGCCTTGTAGAAATTGAAGCAGCGGCATGCCAGACCCTACGCTTCAATCGCAATCATTGGCAAGTCACAGAGGGTGATCTTCGCCATTACTCTGCCGAAAGGTGGAAAGGTATTGAACTCCTTGCTGGCGGCGTACCTTGCCAGCCTTTTTCGCAGGCAGGCAAACAACATGGTAACGAAGATGATCGCGACCTCTTTCCGGAGGCAATTCGATTGGTGTCCGAGTGCCAGCCTCAAGCAGTAATGCTGGAAAATGTGCGCGGACTGCTTGATTCTGCTTTTGACGAGTACCGCGCAAAAATAATCGCCGACCTAAAAAAGCTCGGCTATGTCGCAGAATGGCGCTTGCTTAATGCAAGCGATTTTGGCGTTCCCCAGTTGCGGCCACGAGTTGTTTTTGTGGCGCTAAAGAAAAATACCGCAGAATATTTCAACTGGCCTTCAGCATTTATCTCTCCCCCAACGGTCGGCGAGGCTCTTTTTGATCTCATGGCTGAAAATGGCTGGAGCGGTGCAAATCAGTGGCGTGAAATGGCTTGCGATATTGCTCCTACCCTGGTTGGCGGAAGCAAAAAACATGGTGGGCCCGACCTCGGCCCCACCAGAGCAAAAAAGGCGTGGGCTTCAATTGGTGTAGATGGCATGGGTATTGCCAATGCCGCGCCAGAAAAAGATTTTGTCGGTATGCCGCGCTTAACAGTTCGCATGGCCGCGCGCATTCAAGGGTTTCCAGATCATTGGCAATTTAGCGGCAAAAAAACCGCCGCATACCGTCAAATTGGCAATGCATTTCCCCCTCCCGTTGCCCGTGCTGTCGGCGCGCAAATTCGAGCGGCACTGAACGCCGCCGCCAAACCCAAACTTAAACGAGCGTAGCAATGGCAAAAGGAAAAATGCAAAGAGGCGGTGCGCGCGGGAAACTCCGGGCGCACTTTTTGGCAAATATTGGCCGCGTCATGGATTCCGATGAGCTGCGAGCCGTGGCTGATAATCAGTCAGAGTGGGCGCGCTGTGTTCGTGAACTTCGCACAGAAGAAGGCTATTTGATTCTCACGCACAATGACCGTAGCGAATTAAAACCCGGACAATATCTGCTGGAAACTGCGAAACCGCAACCAGCCTTTGAGCGTGCCATATCAAAAGAAACGCGCGCCTTTGTTCTTGACCGCAACGGCTTTACTTGCCAAATGTGCGGCGCGGTGGCCGGCGAGCCACATCCATATGACACAACAAGAAAAACCAGGCTGCATCTTGGTCATATCATTGATAAGAGCATGGGCGGCACTGATGACCCATCCAATCTTCGCGCAATAGTAAAGCGCCGCTATTTGAAGGCTTTCGATGTGGAAGGAACCGGAGAATTTGCGGTCTGCGTTTTTGAATGGGGCAGAACTGGCTGGACAGGCTCGACAACGTTCATGGCAAGCCAGAAAAGCGAGGCGCTACGCGAGGCCTACTTCGACAAGCAGCGCGATGGAAAACTGGTCTACAAAAAGTAAACGCGGCCTTTTTAGGAGCCGCGTCTGCTATGGATCGGATACTGTGCAGTAGCGCCGAAGCGCAGTCTGACCTCACCACGGGAGAAACTATATGCTCTTCGAGATGAAATTTCAAGCAGATCATCTGAATCGGGTACTGGCTGCTGCGCGCCATGAGATTGCACATCCAGAAATGTTGCTCGGTAGTATCGGAGAATCGCTGCTGCGCGTGAACC
>JACREB010000090.1 GCA_016218475.1 Nitrosomonadales bacterium
GCATTAAAGTCTCCGATGAGGAGCTTGCCGCACTCGCGATTGAGCGGGATGAATTTCATGGCGAATGGAATTACCGATTGAGGGCGCGCGATCAAAATATACAGTTTTAATTGTTCAAGTTATTATTGCTTACCTACTTACCGAAATGCCGGCCAGCCTGACCTACTACGCGCAAGTGGCACGCCCCGAATTCCAGGGCAACGGAAGTGTCGCGTTTGTTACCAATATAAAGGGCGGACAGCATGGCGCCACCACCGATTACTACAACCAGACTACCGGGCTCGGCGCCCGCATTCCCGCCAGCGGCGGCGCCAGTACGATATTTCCGGGCACCAACTGGCGCACCTTGCGGGTCAATGGCTCTGGCGGTTTTGCCCTGCCGGAAGACTGGCAGGCGAGGGTGGGCGTGAACGGCCAATTTTCCAGGGATTTGCTGCTGCCTTCCGAGCAGTTTGGCGCGGGCGGCGCGACCGCGTTTGTGCGCGGCTATCCGGAGCGCATCATCTCGGGGGATGAGGGCTATACGGCCAACTTCGAGTTGTACACGCCCGACATGAACAAATATTTGTCCATGCCGGAAAGCAGCTTGCGCGCGCTGATGTTTTGGGATTTTGGCGGCGTGTCGCTGAACGACAAACCGCTGCCTGTCGGCATGAAGCGGATGACCAACATAAACGGTCTGGGTCTCGGCTTCCGATTGACACACAGAAAAGACATCAACCTCAAGCTCGATGTCGGCTGGGCGCAGAAACAAGTGGGCTACGCCCCGCTCACCGTGTATCGGGGCGATGCATTCGGCAACGTCTCGTTGTCCATAATAGAATGAAAACCGCCCTACGCCGCTATCGTTCCCGCGCTTTAGCGTGGGAATGTAATTGCGCCGCTCCTGCAAATTCTATCGGTAGCGTGTACTGTGCGCGCGACAACACAATCCAAAATCGTGTACACAGCGCACGCTACGCGCTAACCCGACACAGCGGTGCGCAATACGAGAAACCGCGTGGGCACAAAAGCGTGCCCACCCTACGCGCTAATGAATCCGGGTTAAACCCAAATAATCCATTAGTCTCAATATCCCCTCCCCCTTGCAGGGGGAGGGCTAGGGAGGGGGTAGAAACGCTGCATTCCCACCGTGCCAACCCCCATCCTAACCTTCCCCCTGCAAGGGGGAAGGAACAGTTTGGTTCTAATGGATTTTCCGGGTTAAAAATTACCGCCCTCATAATTGCCGCGTGTTTCTCCCCTCTGGCGCTGGCGAACCCGGTCGGCCCGGTCGTCGTCAATGGCGCGGCCACGGTCGCGAACAACGGCAACACCCTGACCGTGACCAACACGCCGGGTGCGATCCTGAACTGGCAGCAGTTCAACATCGGCCAAGGCCAGACCACCCAATTCAACCAGCAGTCCGCCCAGTCTTCCGTGCTCAACCGCGTGACCGGCCCCGATGCCAGCCAGATCATGGGCACCCTGAGAAGCAACGGCCAGGTGTTTCTGTCCAACCCGAACGGCATCCTGTTTGGCGCGGGTTCGGTCATCGACGTACACCGCCTGATCGCTTCCACGCTCAACATCACCAATGCGGATTTTCTGGCGAACAACCTCAAGTTCGACGGCAATAACGGGACATCGGTCATCAACCAGGGCGCCATCACCACCCCGGTCGGCGGCAGCGTTTATTTGATCGGCAACAACGTCACCAACGAGGGCGTGATCACCACCCCGCAAGGCGAAGTGATATTGGCGGCAGGCAACAGCGTCAGCATGGTGAACAGCTTCACGCCGCACGTGAATGTCACGATGAGCGCGCCTGCGGGCGGGCAGGCGGTCAACCTCGGGCAGGTGACCGCACAGGGCGGCCAGATCAACATCTACGGCGCATTGATCCGGCAACATGGCATCGTGAATGCCGACAGCGCCAGCGTGGACAAGCAAGGCAACATCGTATTTTCGGCGACCCAGTCGGTCGAACTGGCGCAAGGCAGCTCCACCACCGCAAATGGCCCGACCGGCGGCAACATCACCATCGAGTCGTCCGGCGCAGGCGGCATCACGACCGTAGCGGGCGTAGTGGCGGCATCCGGCAGCAATGGCGCGGGTGGCAACATCAAGATATTTGGCAACATGCAGACCGGCACCGTCAACCTCTCCGGCACACTCGATGCCTCCGCATCAATTACTCCCTTCGCGGGAGAGGGTCGGGGGGAGGGGGTAGATGGCGGCTTCATCGAAACCTCCGCCGCCCACATCAACATCGCCGACACCGCCCGCGTCACCACCGCAGCAGCAGCCTGCCCTGAGCCATGTCGAAGGGGCAAGAGCGGCATCTGGCTGATCGACCCGTTCGACTTCACCATCGCCGCCACGGGCGGCAACATCACCGGTGCAACCCTCTCATCCAGCCTCGGCGGGGGTAACGTCAGCATCCTCAGCAGCAGCGGAACGGCCGGTACGGCGGGCGACGTGAACGTGAATGACACAGTGGCGTGGAACGCCAACAAGCTCACCCTCAACGCCCGGAACAACATCAACATCAACGCCACGATGAACGGCTCAGGCACCGCCAGCCTCGCCCTCGAATACGGTCAAGCCGCGGTGGCGGCAGGCAACCTCAGCGACTACATCGTCCATGCCGCCGTCAACCTCCCGGCAGGCAACAACTTCAGCACCAGGCTGGGTTCGGATGGGGCGGTCAAGAACTACACCGTCATCACCAGCCTGGGTGTTGCGGGCAGCGTTACCGGCACGGATTTGCAGGGGATGGGCGGCAATCTGGCCGGGAATTACGCGCTTGGCAGCAACATCGATGCTACGGCAACGTCTGCGTGGAATGCGGGCGCGGGGTTTGCGCCAGTGGGGGATTCATTCACCGGATTCACCGGCAACTTCGACGGGCTTGGCCACACGGTTTCCAACCTCACCATCAACCGACCAACGACAAATGATGTGGGACTGTTTGGATACACGGACACTGGTTCCGTGATCCGAAACGTGGGCATGGTCGGCGGCAGCGTGAGTGGTGCGTGGAGTGTTGGTGCGCTGGTGGGGGGGAACATCGGCACGGTTAGCAGCAGCTACGCCACCGGCAACGTGAGCGGTTTTTACGGCATCGGCGGGCTGGTGGGAATAAACTACTTTGTCGGCACGGTCAGCAACAGCTACGCCACCGGTAGCGTGAGCGGCTCTTTCGAAGACATCGGCGGGCTGGTGGGGGAGAACTATGGTGGCACGGTCAGCAACAGCTATTGGGATACGGCAACCGCAGGTGTTACCGTAACGAATGGTATTGGTATTGGTGATGGCTTTGACAATGACAATGGCATTGGTTTGCCCAGTGACATTGGTGCTACCGGCCTCACCTCCGCGCAGATGAAAACGATGTCGAGTTTCACCGGCTGGAATATCGCCAACACCGGTGGTGCAGGGGCGATCTGGCGTATCTACGAGGGCAGCACCGCACCGCTGCTCACCAGTTTTCTCACACCGCTCACCGTTACTGCCGGCAATGCCAGCAAAACTTATAATGGCACGGCTTATTCCGGCGGCAATGGGGTGGCCTATTCGGTGGTTAATCCCGTGCTTTCCGGTACGCTTGCCTACGGCGGAAGCTCGCAAGGGGCGGCCAACGCGGGCAGCTACACCATTACCGCATCCGGTCTTTATTCCGATCAGCAGGGCTATGACATCAGCTACGTGAATGGCGCTCTGACCGTCAACAAAGCCGCGCTCTCCGTCACCGCGAATGCCGCCAGCAAAACATACGACGGTTTGGCGTACAGCGGCGGCGACGGGGTGGTTTACAGCGGCTTCGTGAACAGCGAAACGAATGCCGTGCTCGGCGGCGCACTCTCCTACGGCGGTACCTCGCAAGGCGCGGCCAGCGCGGGCAGCTATCTCATCACGCCGGGCGGACTGACCAGCGGCAACTACACATTGAGCTACGTGGATGGCACACTGACAATAGTGGCGGTGACACAGACATGCCTCACAAACCCTGTCTTGTGTGCCAGTTCGCCAACCATCAGCAATCCGACCACGACAACCGCGCCAGTGGGCTCAACCGCTCCCGCGACTGGCAAAATCACCTACGACGCTACGAATGGCATAGACAAAGAAGTCAGCGAGACAAAAAAAGAAGCTCGCAAGGCGGGTGACGAAGCGGAAAAAGCAGAAAAACGCGAAAAGGAAGCCAAGACACCCAAAGAAAAATCGGCCGCGCGCCAACATGCGGAAATCAAGTCGGGCGAAGCCGATGTGAAGCGCGCCGAAGCGAAGATACGCGAGGCGGAAACCGAACTTCGCGCGGCTGAAACCGAAGTGGCCTCCGTGAAATCCCCGCAGGAAAAGGTGCGGGCCGAAACACGCAAGGCCATCGCCGAAGCGAAACGCGCGGAGGGTGAAGTGGACAAGGCCACCGCCGAGGCCAAGCTGGCCGAAGCGGAAGCCAAGGTTGCCAGTGTACCCGGAGCCAAGGCTGCCGCCGAGATGAAGAAAGCCGAAGCGGAAGCCAAGAAAGTCGAGGCCGAAGCGAAGAAGACTGAAGTGGAAATCAGAAAAGCGGAAACCGAACTGAAGCAGGCGGAAGCCGAAGCCAAAACAGGCGGCTCGACCGAAGCCAAAGCGGTTGTGGAAGCCAAGAAAGCCGAGGTTGAAGCCAAAAAAGCGGATGCTGAAATCAGGCAAACCGAACGGGAGGCGAAATCCGCCAAAGACCCCGCCGCCAAGGCTGCTGCAGAGGCGAAGCTGGCTGCGGCAGAAGCGAAAAAAGCGGATGTTGAAGCCAGGCAGGCGGATGCCGATGCCAGGAGCTCGAATTCTCCCGTCGCCAAACTGGTGGCTGAAACCAAAAAGGCCGAGGCTGATGCCAGGAAAGCCGAAGCCGAAGCCAAAAAAGCCGGGGCAGAAGTGAAGAGTGCCAACGAGCCGGAAAGAAAAGCGAAGGCCGAGGTGAAGGTGGTTGAAGCGGAGGCCAGGAAGGCCGATGCGGAAGCGAAAAAAGCCGAGGCCGAAGTGAAGGTGGCCGAAGTCAGGGCGAAGAACTCGAACAACGCGGAAGACAGGAAAGATGTCGAAGGCAAAAAAGCCGAAGCGGAAGTGAAGAAAGCCGATGCGCAGGTAAAGAAAGCCGAAGCCGAAGCGAAAACAGCAAAGGCTCCCGGCGAAAAAGAGGCCGCCGAAATCAAGCGCTCAAAAGCCGAAGTGAAAAAAGTTGAAGCCGAATTAAAACATGCGGAATTCGAAGCGAAGCGGGACAAGGATGAGGCCGGTGCGCCACAGTCCGGCTACTTTAAAAATGTGGTGGTAAAAAAGGCTGAAGCTTCGGTAGCGAAAGCAGAGGCCAAGCAAGCCGAATTGGAAATGAAGCAAGCCAAGACGCCCGAAGCGCGTGCCTCTGCGGAAAAACGCCTTGAAGCGAAACGCGCCGAAGCGGACAGGAAGGAAACGGAATTCAAGGACGCCAAGCGCAGCAGCGACAGCAAGATCATCGAAACATTTGGCGGAATGGCGCTGGCCTCGACGGCAAAAGAGCGTGTCCAGGAAGCGATGGTTGCCCGCCACGAGTTCAAGGCCGAAACGCTGAAGCCCGCGCTGAACATCCTGAAGGCGGACCCCAAAGCGGCGGACTTGAAGCCGTGCAGCGCAGGCGGCGGCGATGTCTGCATCAGGCCCGTCAATGCCGCGATAGCGAATATCGCCACGAATATCATACCCCGCGTACAGTTGCCCCTGCTGACCCCGACAGTTTCATTCCTGCCTGCCATCCAGCGCAAGGTAGCGGTGGTGATCGGCAACAACGCCTACCAGGATTCCAGCCTCCCCTCCTTGAATGGCGCGGCAAAAGATGCCGATGCCGTCAGCAAGATGCTCAAGGAAAAGATGGGTTACGACGTGCGGATGGTGCATAACGGCACCAGGGCGGATATTGTCCGCACACTCAACCGGGTATCCGATGAAACAGGCTCGAAGGATAGCGTGGTGGTTTATTACGCGGGGCATGGCTACCAGATGGAGGATACCAAAGTGGGTTACTGGATTCCGAGCGATGCGTCAGCCGAAGACCCGAATAAATGGATTTCCAATTCGGATGTCAACAAGATGCTGGCGAATATTCCCGCGAAGCAAATGATCCTGATGTCGGATAGCTGTTTTTCCGGCACATTGGCCGGTGAACAAAAGGTAACTTCCGGCAGCGTTGCGGGGAGCAGTGTCCAGGAAATTCTCGGCAAACGCTCGGTGCTGGTGATGTCGTCCGGCGGCGAAGAGCCGGTGATTGATGAAGGCAAGGAAGGCCACTCGGTATTCGCCTGGCACTTGATGGACAAGCTCAACAAAGTCGAGCAATACAAGAATGGCGCCGATGTGTTTGATGCGGTGAAGGCGGGCGTAGCCAAGGATGGCATCCCGCAAACGCCGCAGTACGGAGCTTCGGTCAGCGCGGGGCATATGGCAGGCGGCGAATATTTGTTCGAGGTGCAAAAGTATTGATGCGATGATGCACCACCTGTTTTCGGTTGCACTCGGGTGCATTTGAAAGTGGAGGGAACTCTCCGTTCGTGGCTTGTCGAACCATGAGCGGCTTAAAACAGCCCTTCGACAAGCTCAGGGCGAACGGTGAATGGGGTTGACCACCACTTTCGAAGGCACCCGTTGTACTCCGATGTCACGCCGCCAGCGTGTCGCCCGTCAGGGAGACGTTCAGCACCACATCTTTCCACGGTATATAAACTTTTCCGTCTTCGTCGCGCGTCTTGTCACCATTGCTGTCGAATTGCTTCTTGCCTTGAAAGTAGATGAGCGGCATACTTGCGCCGCGCTTAATTTTTGCTCGGGAGCCTACCTTGAAAACAAATCTGCTTGACCGAATCACCATCGAACCCGGCAAATGCGGCGGGCGTCCTTGCATCCGTGGATTGCGGATACGCGTCTCCGACATCCTGGGTTTGTTGGGGTCGGGTGCATCGCATCAGGAAATCCTGGCGGACTACCCGTTCCTCGAAGAAAGCGATATTCTGGCTGCGCTGGAATATGCGGCAATACAAACCGACCATGCCATTCTGGTCGCCGCATGAGCTTGTTGGTGGATAACCAGCTTCCCGTGGCGTTGGCGCGCTATTTCGCCGCCAATGGATGGGAGTGTTGCCATGTACAAGATGCCGGGTTGGATGCGGTGAACGACAGCATTATCTGGCAGTATGCGAAAGAGCGCGGCATGACTATCATCACCAAGGATGAAGATTTCCAGATTCTTGCCAACCGCCAAGGCAGCATTCCGCCGCAAGTTATCTGGGTTCGTCTCGGCAATTGCCGCAAAACGACATTACTCGATGTATTTTCCCGAATTGCGCCTTCGTTACGAGACCTGTTAGCCGCCGGTAACGCTGTGATTGAAGTTCGATAGCAAGCGTAGCCTGAATTAAATCCCAACCTACGGGAAGACAACTTTCCATTTTTGGTTCCGGCTCATCCGGCTCAGGTTGATGCGCCACATGGTTTCGGCTACGCACCAATGTCACGCCGCCAGCGTGTCACCCGTCAGGGAAACGTTCAGCACCACATCTTTCCACGGTATATAAACTTTTCCGTCTTCGTCGCGCGTCTTGTTGCTATTGCTTTGACTTTTGCTCGACGATAGTTATACTACATAAAATATATTTGTAGTATAACCGCATGAGCGATCTCTATCACGACTTATCCCCCAGCGCACAAGCCGCTTATGCGGAGTTGTTCGATGTCGTGCGCGCACATGATCTGCGTCGCTCTGTTTCCGACTTGAACGGCAGTTTTGCGTCCAAAGGGGTAAAGGGGCGAAAGTACTGGTATTTCCAATTTCGCGATATCGGCGGCGGGGTTCGCCAGATTTATGTCGGCCCGGATAGCGCAGGCTTGCAGGCGTTGATCGCCAAGATCGGCAGCAAGCCCGCGCAGGGTGTTATGCCGCTGGCAAAAGCTGCGGTTGCGTTAGGGTGCGCGCGCGTAATTCCCGCGCACTTCAGGATTATCCGCAGGCTTTCCGAATACGGTTTCTTCAGTGCCGGCGGGGTGTTGGTCGGGACACACGCATTTCTTGCCATGGGCAATATGCTGGGCGTGTCGTGGAATGACAGCACCGGGACGCAGGATGTGGATTTCGCGCACCCCGGCAGGAATATCTCGATTGCCTTGCCGTCCGCCATCAAGATAGATGTTCATGCGGCGATCGAATCGCTTGCGATGGGGTTGTTGCCAATCACTTCGTTTGCGGGCAATGCGGGGGCAACCTACATCAATCCGTCGCGCCCGGATTTGCGGGTGGATTTTCTGACCATGCGGCATCGCGGCGGGAATGCCCCGGTGGTCATACCCAATTTGAATATTGCGTTGCAGCCCCTGAAATTCATGGAGTTCTCGATGGAGCATCCCGTGCAGATGGTGATCTTTTGCGACGAGGGTGCGGTCACGGTAAACGCCCCGTTGCCGGCCCGTTATGCCTTGCATAAGCTGATAGTGTGGGGTGAGCGCAGCAAGGCTTTTCGAACCAAGACCAACAAGGACTTGAGGCAGGCAGCGGCATTGATTTCCTATTTCGCCCATCATCAACCGGGGGAGTTGGTGCAGGCATGGCAGGATATGGTTGTACGCGGCAAGGGCTGGGAAAAGCGGGTGCGTGATGGGGTGCGGGCGCTTACCTTAACCTATCCGGATAGGCCGGAATTCACAAGCCTGGCAACCGAAGCCGGTTAGCGCGTAGGTTGGGCAACTTTCCATTTTTGGTTCCGGCTCATCCGGCTCAGGTTGATGCGCCACATGGTTTCGGCTACGCACCAATGTCACGCCGCCAGCGTGTCACCCGTCAGGGAAACATTCAGCACCACGTCTTTCCACGGTACATAAACCCGGATTGTTCATTAGGCCAGATACAGCGTGATTTACTGGTATCCGTTCGCCCTGAGCTTGTCGAAGGGCATGTTTCTACAGCGCATGTGGTTCGACAGGCTCTGATGGAACAACTAAGTATTGACTAAGCACGATAACCCCGTGCCAAGTCACTACTTAACCACGAACGGCCTAATGGATTATCCGGGATAAA
>JACREB010000091.1 GCA_016218475.1 Nitrosomonadales bacterium
GTGATGGCCGCGCCGTTGGACAGGGTCACCGCCACGTCGCCCTGCGCCGGAGCGCCCAGGCTCGCGGTGTAGACGATGCTGCCGCCTTCGGCCACGCTCGGGCTCGCCGTCAGGCTTACGGTAGTGGTGTCCGTGGTGTCGACCACAACAATGTTGGCATCCGAGCCGCCAGCGGTACTCACGTTGCCAGCGGTGTCGATTGCGGTAACAGTGACAGTGTAAGTGCCTGTGCCTGTAGGCGCCGTGGCCGTAAATGCGCCATTGGCCTGGACGGGAACGGTCGTAGTCGTGGCAACGCCCGTCTCAATATTGGCAACAGTAACTTGAACCGTGCCGACCGTACCGCCTATGTCCGTCACAGTACCTGTGATGGGCGCGTTGACTCCGGCGGATGGATCGAGCGTGATAACCGGTGCAGTGGTGTCGACCACGACGGTGTTGGCATCCGAGCCGCCAGCGGTACCCACGTTGCCAGCGCTGTCGATTGCGGTAACCGTGACAGTGTAAGTGCCGGTGCTTGTAGGCGCCGGAGCCGTAAATGTGCCGTTGTCCTGAACGGGAACGGTTGTAGTCGTGGCAACGCCCGTCGCAATATTGGTAGCAGTAACTTGAACTGTGCCGACCGTACCGCCTGTGTCCGTCACGGTGCCAGTAACAGGCGCGTTGACTCCCGCAGATGGATCGAGTGTGATAACCGGTGCGCTGGTATCGGCCGCGACAGAGGCGGCAGCTGCATGGACAGCGGCAGCATGCGCGGCGGCTTGGATAGCGGCAATGGCTTGAGCAGCAGCAAAAGCATTGCCGGTAACCACGGGTCCGCGATTCAAACTGTAATCCGCGACGGTTGCCGGAACTGGAGAAATCGCTTCCACAACACCCGCCAGCATCACAAAACCATTACCCCCATCAGAACTGCCACTGCCCGCTGCACCGCCCCCGCCCAAACCGGCAGCCGTTTCCTCAAGAAGGCTATCCAGGCTGGTGCCTTTTCTGATTGCGCCGATAATATTATTAAAACCGTCGCTGCCAACCGATAGAGCGTTATCCTTGGTATCAGGAATAATGGCGGGAAAAAACTCACTGTCGAGGGTAACCGTTTGCTTCGCTTCAAGCGATACGACACCCCCCATCATCAACTCCAGGTCGACACTCCCGCCCTCACCTGTTTTGATAACTTCACCCTCTTCTATCGGATCGCCTTCGTTGATGGTTCGAACTTCACATTTGGCATTGGTAGCGGTGATTTTCCCTTCTACATTTGTCGCTATTGCTACGGGCATGATAACCTCCCAAGTAAATTAACAACCCAACTAATCTTACTGTGTCACAAAGCGATCAAGGGATGCAGTGCAAGGCAAAATCGGGCGAAAAAGCGGAGTTTACATGGAGTAAATGAGCATTTTGAACCTGATTTTAACGCCGCAATGCGCCCTTCAGTGCTTTGTGACACAGTAAGACTAACAAACTGTACGTTTTCAACTTAGTGTCTTACCGGTTAAGTCTTTACATTTCTTGACAAGACTTATATGTTTTTAAATTAAAAACAATAGGTTAGCGCATTATAAATTTCGAGCGCAAAACCACCTTTTTGGTTCCGGCTCGTCCGGCTTAGGAGTTAAGCAAAAATCTATTGTCCAGAAGTCCAATAATCACTTAAAGATGGAATTACTTAAATATGGATTATCAACTGGATAGAATGATGCGGCACTCCCAATAAAGTTGCTATCGGTGTTTGTCTGATTATGGTGTAGGGCGATGAGAAATTTTGCTATCGGTGTTTGCCTTACAGGGTGCGAGTAAGGTGTATTTGGACAGGTAAAATTGGATAAACCAGACAGTCGATAGCAAAGCAAACACTCTCGCTAAAACATGGGCGGGATGGGGTGGCTGATGGGGCTCGAACCCACGACAACTGGAATCACAATCCAGGACTCTACCGACTGAGCTACAGCCACCATTGAACCGCTTGCTGGACGAAAAACTTTTGTCCGGGTATCCGACAGACACTGGCGTGCCCGACAGGAATCGAACCTGTAACCCCCAGCTTAGAAGGCTGGTGCTCTATCCGGTTGAGCTACGGGCACAATTCTTTTCTCTAAAAATCCAGATTTCATCCCAACTTCTGCGTTGCGGAAAAAATTTCTTGCTTACGTATAACCCATACGCGGCGCGGCGGAATTTTTTCCGCGCCTTGCATTTGGGCGAACTCTGAATTTTTAGAGGCGCCCTTAGGCTGATTGTACAACTGCCAAAATCTGGTCGGGGTGGAGAGATTCGAACTCCCGACATCCTGCTCCCAAAGCAGGCGCGCTACCAGGCTACGCTACACCCCGAAGGCTGCGCATTATACAGGCGCATACCCAGAAATCAATTTAGTTTTGATGTCTTTTCAACCTGGGCGAAGCCAGCATCAGGTAGTAACCCATCGACCACAACGTAAGCAGCGCGGCAAGATACAGCAGCAACGACCCTATAAACTGGCAATCGATTCCCAGCAGGCGCTCGTGATACAGCAGCAGCAAAATTGCGATCATCTGGAACGTGGTTTTTATTTTGCCCAACAAGGAAACCGCGATGCTTCTGCTTTCGCCAAGCTTGGCCATCCATTCGCGCAACGCGGAAATAGTAATTTCACGCCCGATGATGATGAAGGCGATAATCGCGTCGGCACGCCCCAGCTTGACCAGCACGATCAACGCGGCGGCCACCATCAGCTTGTCTGCGACCGGATCAAGGAATGCGCCGAAAGCGGAAGACTGGTTCAATTTGCGCGCCAGGTAGCCATCCAGCCAGTCGGTGATCGCCGCCAGCAAAAATACGCATGTGCTAATCAAATTTTTCAGTTGCGGTTTTAGTGTGTCGTCAGACAGATAAAAGGCCGTGACGAATACCGGAATAAGCAGGATTCTTAACCAAGTAAGCAGATTAGGGATGTTAAGGGGCATGATGAATTTGTTCGGAAGTATTCTAGTGTAGCCGCTGATAAATCCTTTCAGCAAGCGCTTTGCTGATTCCTTCAACATGGCAGAGCTGCTCGACGCTGGCTTGCGCCACTTCGCGCAACCCGCCGAAATGGGCCAGCAGGCTGCGCCGTCGCTTGTCCCCTACCCCGCTTATTTCCTCCAGGCTGGATGCGGTGCGCGCCTTGCCGCGCTTGGCACGATGCCCCGTGATGGCGAAACGGTGCGCTTCGTCGCGGATTTGCTGGATCAGGTGCAGCGCCGGATCGTCGCTGCGCAACTGCTTTGACGTGCCGCCAGGGAAAATCAGTTTTTCCAGCCCGGCCTTGCGTTCCTCGCCCTTGGCCACGCCGACCAGAGCCAGATCATTCAACCCCAATTCATGCATCACATCCATTGCGGTATGCAGTTGCCCCAATCCGCCGTCGATCAGGATCAAATCGGGGCGTGCGCCCCCGCTGCCTTCCGCAAGCTTCTGGTAGCGCCGCGCCAATGCCTGGCGCATCGCCGCATAGTCGTCGCCGGGGGTGATGCCGGTTATGTTGTAGCGGCGGTACTGGCTGGAGCGCATGTCGAGATTCTCATACACCACGCAGGAAGCCTGCGCCGCTTCGCCCATCGTGTGGCTGATATCGAAACACTCGATGCGCTGCAAATCAGGCATATCCAGCAACTCGCGCAGCTTGTCCAGCCGAAGTTTCTGCCCGCCTTGCTGCATTTTCCGTTGCTGCAACGCCAGCAGCGCATTGCGCTGCCCCATTTCCAGCCATCGCCTGCGCTCGCCGCTTGCCGCCGTGCTGATCTTCACCGCGTGCCCGGCTTGCTCGCCGAGCAATTGCGCCAGCGTTTCATCCGGGTGCCCGGCCATAACCAGCGACTTGGCGAGCGTTGTTTGCTCGCTTAGTCGAATGGCTAGTGGTTCCATCAAAAGTTTCCCGGAGCCGCATTCTTCGCCCAGCACCAGCAACGGCGGCACGCTGCGGTTCAAATAATGCTGCGCGATAAAAGCCTGCGCGATTTCATCCGCCGGCAAATCTTCGGCATGTTCCGGGAAAAAACTCTTGTCGCCCAGATGCCGCCCGCCGCGCACCATCGCGAGATTCACGCAAACCAGCCCATCCTGCTGCGCCAGCGCAATGATGTCCGCATCCGTCGCGCCGCCGGTGGATTCGACGAACTGCTTCTGCTGCACGGTATGCAGCGCGCGCAACCGGTCGCGCAACGCGGCGGCCTGCTCGTAATGCTGCTTTTCCGCCGCGCGCTCCATCGCCGCCCGCAGGGTTTGCTCGACTTCCTGGTGGCGGCCTTGCAGCAACAGCACCGCATTTCGGATATCGGCCTGGTAATCTTCCGCCGAAATCAGCTTCACGCATGGCGCGGTGCAACGGTGTATCTGGTGCAACAGGCAGGGGCGGGTGCGGTTGTTGAACACGCTGTCTTCGCAGGTGCGGATACGAAAAATCCTTTGCAGCAACTGTATGCTTTCTTTGGCCGCATACGAATTCGGATAGGGTCCGAAATATTGATGCTGCCGATTTAAAGCGCCGCGATAGTAAGTGAGGCGCGAGAATTTATCCCCGGTCAACACAATATACGGATATGATTTATCATCTCTGAATAATATGTTATAGCGTGGCCTTAAAGTTTTTATTAAGTTATTTTCCAGCAGCAGCGCCTCGGCTTCAGAGCGCGCGACAGTGGTTTCGATACGCGCGATATGCGACACCATCAGGCGGATGCGCGGTGAGATATTGGTTTTCTGGAAGTAGGACGCAACGCGTTTTTTCAGCTCTTTTGCCTTGCCGACGTAAAGCACTTCGCCCTTGCCGTCGAAAAAACGATACACGCCCGGCAGCAACGGCAAGCTGGCGAGTATCGGCCGAGGATCGAGTTTCTCAGTGATCAAGGAAACCTCTGCAACTTCATTTTTCAGGCTAATGCCGTGTCGCTCGATACAGCGTTTCTCGCGAGGCGCAAACCAAGGTGGTAGGCCGCGACAGCAAAGGAGATAATCCACCCACAAAAACACTACGCAAACGGCGGGAATTTGACCTGAAGAGATTAAACGTTTGCCGATTTGCTCAAAAATTATCGTATCGTAGTCTACATGACCCGATATGAAGTAAACAGAGAAAATTTGCCCGATACAAGTCGCTGACTGCGATTGCCTGCAATCCGAATCGATATTCCCGGGCATCCTGAAAACAGTTCATGCGGCCAGAAGATCAAATATTGGACAAATGTCCCGGGTACACCCGAAGAGTACAGCGCGCCTAACGGGCATGGCAATGATGCCGCCACTGATGACAAAACAGTCTTGCCCGCTCCCCTCTCCCCAACCCTCCCCCTTTGCGGGCGAGGGAGCGAACGAATCGCTACGCGCGTTTCACGTTAACCGCACTCTGCCGCTTCCCTAAATTTGTGCACTGCAATATAATTTGTACGCTGAGCTTCTGATTGAACGCTTCATGCTATCGTGTGTCTGTCCCAAGCGGGTTCAGCGTAGCGCACAAATTTGATGCGGTCGGTTTCGTGCGGTGCAGGGATACCCGCCCATCACCTTTGATGTTCACGCGCGCTGTTCCCCCGGCAATTCAGCCGGATTAGCGACATGAAATCTGCCCGTATTTTAGTGCAAACCGTCGCTGTTTTCAGTTGGGGTATCGCTTTTATATACGATAATTCAGCCGCCCAAAACAAGCTGTAAGTTAATTAATCGAGGTGCTTTATGCCTACCGTCATATCACGCCGCCGCTTTATCACTTTCGTCGCTGCTGCAGCCGGCTTGCCTCTTTTGCTGAAGGCGGGCAGTTCCCAGGCCAAACCGGTGCGCTGGGACGGCACCGCGTTGGGTGCGCCGGCTTCCATCCAGCTTTACCATACCGACGAGGCTCAGGCGCATGCCGCCATCACCGCCGGGCTGGACGAGCTGAGGCGCCTTGAGGCGATCTTCAGCGTTTACCGCGCGGACAGTTCCATCTCGAAACTCAACCGCGAAGGTGTGCTCGAAAACGCGCCGGCCGATTTCATCGCCATGCTCACGCGCGCCCTATCGCTGGCCAAAATCAGCGACGGCGTCTATGACCCCACCGTGCAATCGGTTTGGCAGCTTTATTTCCGCCACTTCACATCAAGCAATCCCGACCCTGCCGGACCGCCGCCGCGTGATCTCGCCGCCGCGCTCGCGCTGGTGGATTGGCGTGCAGTCGAGGTGGATGCCGGGAGCAAACGGATATCCTTCGCCCGCCCCGGCATGGGGCTGACGCTGAACAGCGGCGCACAGGGCTATATCACCGACCGCGTCACCGATGTTTTGCGCGCCCACGGTTTCGACCGCATGCTGGTGGATATGGGCGAGCCGCGCGCAATCTCGAATAAACCCGACGGCTCCGCCTGGCGGATCGGCATTGCCGATCCCTCCAACCCGGATCACACCATCGTCATGCTGGATGTGGTGGATAAATGCGTTTCAACCTCGGGCGGTTACGGCACCCTGTTTGATTCAGCAGGCGTCTTCACCCACCTGATCGACACCCGCACCGGGCGCACCGCACCTGCGCTACTGGGAGTCTCGGTAATAGCGGATACCGGTATTGCAGCCGATGGCCTTTCCACCGCCATGCTGATGGCGCCGGTCGAGCGCCGCCAGGCCATCCTCAAGACCGCCGGAGGACAAAAGGCGATTTACGTTACGCCCGAGGGCGTGATCTCCACCGTGGAGGCATGACCTTGAATGAAACTATGGACAGCACGACAGATTTCAGTGTTCCCTCCATGGTCGAGGGCATAGCGCATGTGGTGAAAATCGACGGCAAGACAGCCTGGCTGGTGCCCGAACAGGGTACCAGTTGCGGCAGTTGCGCCTCGGCGACCGCATGCGGTTCCAAGGGCATCGGCACCACGGCCAGCCGGCTGGATAACCGCCGTTTCCGGATAGACAACGATGCCAACCTTGCCGTCGGCGAACGCGTTGTGTTCGGCATTCGCGAAAATGTGCTGCTCAAGGCCTCGATCATCGCCTACGCCATTCCGCTCGCCACCCTGCTGCTTGCCGGATCGCTTGCGCAATGGAAATTCGGCAGCGACCTCATCACCATGGCGGCGACGGTTGTTGGCCTTGTAATCGGGCTGGGAATTTCGCGGGTGGAGGCAGGGCGTTTACATACCAGGGGCGATCTCGCCCCGCTGTTCCTGCGCCGCGCCCGACCGGGCGAAACGTGCAGTTCTTGAATAGCAAGGAAGAAGCAATGGATACCTCTAAAAATTCAACGCGTAGGGTGGGCACGCTTTTGTGCCCACGCGGTTTCTCGTATCGCGTACCGCGCCGTGGGCAAACGATGAAACTGTTTGCCCACCCTACTGGATTTATAGCCAAATGAAAGAATATATACTCCTGATGTTTACCGCAGCGCTGGTCAACAACGTCATTCTGGGCCGCTTCCTCGGCCTGTGCCCGACGATGGGCGTGACCACGCGCCTGGATGCCGCCGTGGGCATGGGCATGGCGACCACCTTCGTGATGACTGTTGCAGCCATAGCTGGCTGGACGGTCAACACGCTTTTATTGGCTCCCTTCGATCTGGGTTATCTGCGCACGATCACATTCATCCTGATCATTGCCTCGACCGTTCAGTTCACCGAAATGGTGGTCAAAAAAGTATCGCCGGAGCTATTCAAGCTGCTGGGTATTTACCTGCCGCTGATCACCACCAACTGCGCCGTCCTCGGCATCGCGCTGCTGCTGGTCGCGGATAAGATGAGCTTCCTTTCCGGCATCCTGTTCGCCCTCGGCTCCGCTGTCGGTTTCAGTCTGGTACTGGTCATTTTCGCCGGTCTGCGCGAACGGCTGGCCGTGATGGATGTGCCGCGTTTGTTTGCAGGACCGCCGATCGCTTTCATCGTGATCAGCCTGTTGGCGCTGGCATTCATGGGCTTTTCGGGCATGGGGGCGATCTGAGTATGGTTAATGTGAATCTCGCGAAGCGACGTACTGTACCCCTCGCCCTCCGGGAGAGGGGGCACGGGGGTGAGGGAGCGATCATGATGCGAGCGGTACATCGCTCCGGGGGGGCTCCATGATCGCTGGCATGTTGATCGCCATCGGCAGTCTCACGTTATTGGGTCTCGCGCTGGGTACGATACTCGGCGCGGCTGCGCGCAAATTCGCGGTAAAGGAAGACCCGCTGGAAGAAGAGTTGAAAAACATGCTGCCCGGTTCGCAATGCGGCCAGTGCGGCTATGTCGGCTGCGCCCAGTATGCGGCGGCGCTGGCGAAGGGCGAGGCCCCCGTGACCCTGTGCGCTCCCGGCGGCAAGGCGGTGATCGAAGCGCTGGCCAATAAACTGGGCGTCACCGCCGATCTCTCCGGGCACGAGGAAAAGGGGCCGGAGCATGCCTTTATCGTCGAGAATCTTTGCATCGGCTGCACGCGCTGTATCAGGGAGTGTTCGACGGATGCCATCATGGGCGCCAACAAGCTGATGCATACGATCATCGTCGATGCCTGCCATGGCTGCGGCAAGTGTGTCAAAGTCTGCCCCACCGATGCCATCGTGATGGTTCAGTATCCGGTGACGCTGCGCAACTGGCATTGGCCAAAACCGGAAATCGAGCAGGCGCAACCCAAATTGGAGGTGGCGCATGTGCATTAATGTAGATGCGGATTTATCCGCACAAAACGGGCGAATGAATTCGCCCATACATCACGCGAATTTAACGTGATCGCTTTAAGGGATACGAAACAATGAAACTCTTCCCAATTCGCGGCGGCATACACCCAGACTACCGCAAGGAACTGGCCAGCGAGAAGGCCATCGTTGCGCTGCCGATGCCGGCTGCGCTGTACATTCCGCTGCAACAGCACGTCGGCGCGCCTGCCGAGGTGCTGGTAAGAGAAGGCGACCTGGTCAAAAAGGGCCAGATGATCGCGCGCAGCGGCGGCGCGGTATCCTCTCCGCAGCATGCCGCCACATCGGGCCAGATCAAATCGGTAACCGATATTCCCGCGCCCCACCCATCCGGGCTGGCGCAGACCACCATCATCATCGAACCCGATGGCAAGGATGAATGGATCGAACTGCCCGAACCCATCGCCGATCCTTTCACTGTTGACCCGCACGCGATCCATGAACGCGTCGCGCAATCGGGCATCGTCGGCATGGGCGGCGCAGCCTTTCCCTCTGCGGTGAAACTGAATCTCGGCACCCAGAAGAAACTCGAAATCCTGCTGCTCAACGGCGCGGAATGCGAACCTTACCTGACCTGCGATGACCGGGTGATGCGCGAGTACCCCGAAGAGATCATCGACGGCGCACGCATCATGGCGCACGCGCTTGGCACAGCAAGGGTGGTTATCGCCATCGAACAGAACAAGCCGCAGGCCATCGAGATCATGACCAGGGCGGCCTCCGCTTTTGCAGAAGTCGAAGTGATCGGCGTATCGGTGCAGTATCCGATGGGCTCCGAACGTCATCTGGTGCAGGCGATCACCGGCCTCGAAACACCGGCGCGCAAGCTCACCGCCGATCTGGGTGTGGTGGTACACAATGTCTCCACCGCCCGCGCGGTGCATCACGCCGTGCGCTTCGGCCGCCCGCTGGTCGCACGGGTGGTGACGGTGAGCGGCGGCGCGATACGCGAACCCAGAAATGTCTGGACGCCAATCGGTGCGCGCATCGCCGACCTGGTCGAATTCTGCGGCGGCTTCTCTGCGCGCCCCGAGAGCGTGGTCAACGGCGGGCCGATGATGGGTCAGCCGCTCGCCACTCTGGACGCGCCGGTGGTCAAGGGGACTTCCGGCATCCTGGCGCTCACCGCCGAAGAGATCAACGACCGTCCGACCAGCGCGTGCATCCGCTGCGGCAGTTGCATCACCATCTGCCCGTGCGGCCTGTCGCCGGTAGAGATGGCCGCCTTCATCCGCAAGGATAATCTGGATGTTGCCGCCAAGCTGGGCGTGATGGATTGTTTTTCATGCGGCAGTTGCTCGTGGGTATGCCCGTCGCACATCCCTCTGGTGCATTACTTCAATTATGCCAAGGGGGCGCTGAACGACCTTGAGCTGGAGCGACGCAAGAATGAACGCGTCAAAACACTGGCCGAGGCGCGCACCATCCGCATCGAGAAGGCGACCGAGGCCAAGCGTGCCGCCTTGGCCGCGCGCAAGCCGGCTTCAGATGCTGCCCCACCAGCCGCTGGCGCAGAAGCAAAGGCTGCAATCGAAGAAAAGGCTACCTCATGAGCGTTGCAAGCATAAAAAAGAGCGGGCCGTTTGCCCACGGTTACAGCACCGTCCAGAAGACCATGTTTCTGGTACTGCTGGCGCTGGCGCCAGCCACCGCCTTCAACCTCTATCTGTTCGGCTGGCCGGCGATCCTGCTGTTCACCGTCACGATCGGCGCCTGCGTGGCCATCGAGGCAGGCTGTCTGGCGCTGGCCGGTAAACCGGTGAAGGCGACGCTGGCCGACTGCTCGGCAATACTCACCGGCTGGCTGCTGGCGATGAGCCTGCCACCCTGGGCGCCCTGGTGGGTCGGCATACTGGCGGCGATTTTCGCCATCGCGCTGGCCAAACACGCGTTCGGTGGCCTCGGCCAGAATGTGTTCAACCCGGCCATGGTCGGGCGTACTGTCATGCTGATATCCTTCCCCGTATCGATGACTATCTGGGTCGCGCCGCATCCGCTGTTTTCGGCGGGCGCACCGGGACTCCTCGAAGCTTTCGCCATCACGTTCGGCGGCAACATGCCCGATACGATGAGCGCGGCCTCGGCGCTGGGCTACATCAAGACCGAGCTGTCGCGCGGCATCCCGGTGACGCAATCGATGGGACAAGTTCCCGACCTGATGGACATGGCGCTGGGCTTCCGCGCCGGTAGCCTCGGCGAGACCTCGGCGCTGCTGATCCTCGCGGGCGGCCTGTTCCTGATGGCGAAGCGCATCATCTCCTGGCACATCCCGGTAAGCATGATGGGTTCGCTGTTCCTGATCGCGGCGCTGTTCCACGCGATCGACCCCGCCCGCTTCACCTCCGGCATCTTCCATCTGCTGTCCGGCGCTACCTTTCTGGGTGCGTTCTTCATCGCCACCGATTACGTGACTTCGCCGGTATCCAAGCCGGGGCAAATCATCTTCGGCATCGGTGTCGGCCTGCTCACCTGGAGCATCCGTAACTTCGCCGGTTACCCTGAAGGCGTGGCCTTCGCGGTGCTGCTGATGAATTCGCTGACCCCGATCATCGACCAATACACCCGCCCGCGCGCTTTCGGGCGCAGCCGCAAGGGCGAGCCGCTGCCGCTGGAGAAAAAGCCATGAGCCAGCAGCGCACACTGATCCACGGATTGATTCTCGGCGCCTTCTGCCTCGGCTTCGGATTGATGCTCGTCTTGACCAACAGCTTCACCAAGGACGACATCGCGTTGCGCGCCGTGGAAGACAGGCAGAATTCGCTCAAGCAGGTGATCCCGGACAGCATCCACGACAACAACTTGGCCACGGATACGCTCACCCTGAAGAACGATCAGGGCAATGAAGTCGTTGCCTATCTTTCCACCAAGGAAGGCAAAGTGACCGGCGTGGCTTTCGAGACATCCGGCTCGGGCTATTCGGGCACAATCAAGGTCATGCTGGGCGTGGATCCCGAAGGCAAGATACTCGGCGCACGCGTTCTGGCCCACAAGGAAACCCCCGGCCTGGGCGACAAAATCGAAGTGAAAAAAAGCGACTGGATATTGCGCTTCACCGGCTTGAGCGTCGGCAATCCGCCGCTCGATAAATGGAAAGTGAAAAAAGACGGCGGCCAGTTCGACCAGTTTGCCGGCGCCACCATCACGCCTCGCGCCGTGGTAAAGGCCATCCGCGAAGGGCTGAAATTTTTCGACGCCAACAAAACGAAAATAATGGAATTCAAAAACGACCCGGCGAAAAATACTGAACCCGGGAAAACTCCAGCGAAGGAGGTACTGAAATGACGACTGATTACCGCACCCTTGCCCGCGAGGGATTATGGACAAACAACGGCGTGCTCAGCATGATGCTGGGTCTGTGCCCGACCATGGCCATGACCAACAGCGCCACCAACGGCCTGGGCATGGGGCTGGCGACCGCTGCGGTGATGACCGCCTCCACCCTGCTGGTATCCATATTCCGCAACCATTTTTCGCAGGAAGTGCGCATCCCCGTCTTTGTGCTGATTATCGCGACCACGGTGACGATAGTGGATATGTGCATGAATGCGTGGATGCACGAGCTGTACAAGGTGCTGGGCCTGTTCATCCCGCTGATCGTCGTCAATTGTCTGCCGTTTGCCCGCTTCGAAATGTTCTCCGCGAAAAATTCGCCGTTGCCATCGCTGGCGGACGGTTTCTTCATGGGCATCGGCTTCACCCTCGCACTCACCACCATCGGCGCGGTGCGCGAAATCAGCGGCTCCGGCACCCTGTTCTCCGACGCATCGCTGCTGCTCGGCCCCGCCTTCAAGTTCCTGGAAATGCGCGTGCTGCCTCCCGATACCGGGATATTGATGATGATCCTGCCGCCCGGCGCATTCCTGGTCACCGGCCTGTTGCTCGTCGCCAAACGCATGATAGATGAGCGCTCCGGCAAGGCCGCTCCGGCCATTGCCGCCCACTGTGCCCCGTAACGGGCATTGCTAAATGCCGCTAATGATAATGAAATTTGCCATGCCCGTTTCCCTCTCCTCAATCCTCTCCCGCAAGCGGGCGAGGAGGCAAACGTGTCGCTACGCGAATTTTGGTTTAAGGGAACGAGCATGAAGATCGGAATCACTTATGCCTTGCCGCAACGCCAAGTCTGGTTCGATGTCGAACTGCCGGATGGCGCCACCATCCAGGACGCCATCAACCGCTCGGGCATCCTCAAACAATTCCCCGAAATCGACCTTGAGAAAAACAAGGTCGGCATATACGGCAAGGTCGGCAAGCTGGATGCCACCCTCAACGACGGCGACCGTGTCGAAATCTACCGCCCCATCACCTGCGACCCGAAGACCGTGCCGCGCAAGGCCAAGGCCGGGGACGCAGCATCCGAGGCTGAAGCAGGCTGAGCGGGGAAAACTCGTAACGGCAGTATTGGTGCATCCTGCAGCCAGGCGCGGTGTAATTGACCAGTATCACGCATCCAGTAGCTCTGCGCGCATTAGGCGCAACAACAAATCGTCAAAAGTGTAGAAGCCCTTGTCGCAACCGGCAAGTTGGGTCAGCGCAAATGCTGCGCCGGTACCGAATGCTTCACGTCGGATGGATTCTTGGGGCGTATGAGTGTGACTCCTGCCCGGTGCTGGAAGATTAAATGATGGGGCGCAAGCTGTTGATTGAAGTCCCAGCAAACGGCAACCGTAACTACCGGATGCCTCTAAAAATCCAGATTTCATCCCAACTGCTGCGTTGCGTAAAAAATTTCTTGCTTGCATATAAAACATATGCGGCGCGGCGAAATTTTTTCCGCGCCTTGCATTTGGGTCAAAGGGATCCAGAGGGTCAAAGGGGTCAGCAGTTAAGCCCCATCGGGGGGCTCTTAGTCTTACTGTGTCACAAAGCGATCAAGGGATGCAGTGCAAGGCAAAATCGGGCGAAAAAGCGGAGTTTACATGTAGTAAATGAGCATTTTGAGCCTGATTTTAACGCCGCAATGCGCCCTTCAGCGCTTTGTGACAC
>JACREB010000094.1 GCA_016218475.1 Nitrosomonadales bacterium
AGGTGGCTATTCCCGCCCCGGATGCTTCGCAACGCCGTGTCATAGCCACCACCCTACGGATGCTATTTAACGCGTTGATAATAATATATAAACACAAAATTCTTGTCATTTTTTGACATCATTTGACTGATAAGTGACTAAGAATGGCATCTCGCTGGCTGGAAACTTCACGCGTTAATTTTTTAATGGATGCCATGCGTCAAGACATCATTTTACTGGGCGACTCAGAGGATGACTTCCGCCGCGAAAGCAAGCCTGCGTAGGAGGGGCTGAGCAACGCGATACCCGTCGTTTACATTTCGGTTATCGAGTCAATTCGCCCCACATTCATACGAAAAAGTACGACGCGCGTCATGTTAAAATGCGCCGCGTATGACCAATAAAATTCAGGAATTCCGATGAGTCAAGTATCCTCACCCCCACCCTCCCGTTTGGTGATCGCTTCGCGTGAAAGCGCGCTGGCCATGTGGCAGGCCGAATACATCCGGGATAGGCTGCGCGCGTTATATCCGCAAACCGAAGTCAGCATTCTCGGCATGACCACGCAGGGCGACCAGATTCTCGACGTGACGCTGTCGAAGATCGGCGGCAAGGGTCTGTTCGTGAAGGAGCTGGAAACCGCGCTGGAAGACGGGCGCGCCGACCTCGCCGTGCATTCGCTGAAGGACGTGCCGATGCATATGCCGGAAGGTTTCGTGCTGGCCGCCATCGGCGAACGCGAAGACCCGCACGATGCATTTGTGTCGAATCAATATGAAAATTTGGCCGCATTACCTGCGGGCAGCGTGGTGGGTACTTCCAGCCTGCGCCGCGAGAGCCAGTTGCGCGCGCGCTTCCCGCATCTGAAAATCGAGCCGCTGCGCGGCAATGTGCAGACCCGCCTGCGCAAGCTAGACGAAGGCAAGTATGCCGCCATCATTCTCGCCGCCGCCGGGTTGAAACGCCTGGGGTTGGGCGCGCGCATCCGCGCGCTGATCGCCAGCGAGGACAGCCTGCCCGCCGTCGGGCAGGGTGCGCTCGGCATCGAATGCCGCACCGACCGCGCCGACGTGATCGCCTTGCTGCAGCCGTTGCACCATGCCGATACCGCCGCCTGCGTGCTGGCGGAACGCGCGATGAGCCGCGCCCTGGCGGGTAGTTGCCAGGTGCCGCTGGGCGGTTTTGCCGAAGTGCGGAACGGCAGGTTGCGCATGCGCGGCTTCGTCGCCAGCCCGGATGGCGTGTGCTTGGTGCGCGCCGAATTGGACGGCGAGATCGCCGACCCCGAAGTGCTGGGCAAACGGGTTGCCGATGCCTTGCTGGCTCAGGGTGCGGGCGAAATTCTTGCTGCGCTGAATGGTTGAGCAACCACCGCTTGCCGGGCTGAAAATCGCCGTCACGCGACCGCGCGAGCAGGCCGTGCAACTGGCGCGGCGCATCGAACAGGCGGGCGGCATTCCGCTGCTGTTCCCGCTGCTGGATATCGCACCGGCGCAGGATCAACAGGCTCTACGCGAACAGATTTCCCGCCTCGCCCAATTCGATCTCGCCATTTTCATCAGCCCTAATGCCGCCCACTACGGCATGGCGGCGATCCGCGCGGCGGGCGAACTACCGCAAAATTTAAAAATCGCCACCGTCGGGCAGGGCAGCGCGAAAGCGTTGCGCGATCTCGGTATCGCCGATGTCATCGCGCCCGCAGAGCGTTTCGACAGCGAGGGTTTACTGGCTCTGCCGGAATTGCAAAACGTCGCCGGATGGCGCGTGCTGATTTTGCGCGGCGACGGCGGGCGCGAGCTGCTGGGCGATACGCTCAGGGCGCGCGGTGCGACGGTGGAATATGCAGCCTGTTACCGGCGCAGCAAGCCGCAGCAGGATGTTGCCGTGCTACTGGATGCTGCGCCGGATGCAATAACGGTGACGAGCAGCGAGGCGCTGGATCACCTGTGGCAGATGCTGGGCGATATGCAGCGCGATAGCATATGTGACATACCGCTGTTCGTGCCGCATCAACGCATCGCCGATCTTGCACAGCGGCAGGGGTGGAAACAGGTGCGACTAACAGAGGCGGGCAATGATGGTTTACTATCTGCCCTGACAGCATGGGCGCATCAGAGGACAGAGGACAGAGGACAGAGGACAGAGGGTTGAGCGGCTTTGCCACGCCTTTATTTAATGATTGCCGCGTAGCGGCAACAAAACATCTGTCATCTGTCTTCTGCCCTCTGTTGCCTGTTACCTGAAAGGTATTGAATGAGCGAACAAACTCCGCAACCGGATAATAACACGCAAGACGATCCGGCCTTGCCTGATCCGCCGCGCTCTGCGCACAAAGCCCAGTTGGCACCGGTGCTCGCGCGCATCACCATCACGCAGATGACGCTGGCGGTACTGGTGGTGATATTCCTGTGGCAATGGTTTGACGGGCATCGCACGATCAACGACATGCAGCAGCAACTGGCGAAAAAAATCGCCGAAATGGACGGCGCCAGCAAAGCCAACCAGGTGTTGCTGGCACAAAGCCAGGCGGAAGTGCGCGAACTCGCCGTCGAGGTAGCGACGCTGGAAGCGCGCTATGCCGAGGCGCAAAACCAGCGCGCCGCGCTGGAAGCCTTGTATAACGACCTGTCGGTCAGCCGCGACGAGACCGCGCTGGCCGAGGTCGAACAGATGCTGCTGATCGCCGGGCAGCAATTGCAATTGTCGGCCAACGTAAAGGCCGCCCTGATTGCCATGCAGAGCGCGGACGCGCGTTTGCAGCGCATGAACCGCCCGTCGTTCGACGGCCTGCGCAAGGCTATCGGCCAGGATATGGACAAGCTGCGCGCATTGCCCAATGTGGACATTACCGCCCTCAATTTACAGCTTGATATCCTGATGTCCGCCGTGGATGAATTGCCGTTGGTCTTTCAGCAACGCGTGGCGAAAAAAGAGGCATTGCCGCAAACTGCGCCATCAAAAAATGAAACTGGCTGGCAAAAACTGCTGCGCGAAATCTGGGAAGAAACAAAGCAACTGGTGCGCATCGAGGACACCGGCAAGGCCGAAATTCCGCTGCTGCCGCCAAACCAGGAATTTTTCCTACGCGAAAACCTCAAGCTGCGCCTGCTGTCGGCGCGCCTCGCATTGCTGTCGCGAGACGAGGATGGCTTCAGGCAGGAACTGAAAACCGCGCAGCTTTGGACGGCGCGCTATTTCGACGGCAAATCGGGCGAGGCCGTGCGGATGCTGTCCGGGCTGAAGAAAATTGCCGCATCTCCCGTCAGCATCGAACTGCCTGATGTCAGCCCGAGCCTGCAGGCCGTGCGCAATTACCGCCTGACGCACGAACACGCCTCAGAACGGTTACCTGCCAAAAAGACGGCGCGATGAAATACCTGCTCTGGATATTGCTGCTGTTCGCCGCCGCAGCCGCGCTAACCGTTGTGTCGCACAACCCTGCCTATGTGCTGCTGGTCTATCCGCCCTACCGGATCGAATTATCGTTTACGCTGTTCGTTGTGCTATCCACGCTCGCGTTCATATCGGGCTATGGGCTGGTGCGCCTGATGATCGCCGCATTCCAGCTTCCGGAACATGTGCGGAAATTCCGCCTGGAGCGCGCGCAAACCAAGGCGCGCGAATTGCTGGGCGATGCGCTCAACGCGTTCTTTGAAGGCCACTATGCGGCGGCGGAAAAGGCCTCCGCACGCGCGATGGAGTTGGGCGACACTTCCGCCCTGCATCCCATTATCGCGGCCCGTTCCGCGCACGAATTGCGCGAATATGAAAAACGCGACATCTATCTGTCCGCCGCCGAAGGCAAGACCGCCGGCGATTCCACCATGCGCCTGATGGCAGCCGCCAAATTCATGCTCGACCAGCGCAATCCGCACGCCGCGCTGAATACCTTGCAGGAATTGCGCGACGGCGGGGTCAAGGGTCACCCCGGCGCATTGTCGCTGGAACTGAAGGCATATCAACAAGCCGGCAACTGGGATGAAGTATTGAACGTGCTCGACCAGCTTGAAAAACGCGGGGCGATCGATGTGACGGCGGCGGCGCAATTGCGCCAGCAGTCTTGGCTGGAAAATATCCGCCGGCAGGACAGCTTGGCGGAATTGTCCGATTGCCTCAAGAAAATCCCCTCCGATTTCAAGCGGCGCGGAAAGATCGCCGCCGCCGCCGCGCGCGCGCTGATCCGGCACGGTGGTGGCCTACCCGCGCAGCAATTGCTCTCCGATAGCCTGAATGCGCAATGGGATAGCGAACTGGTCGCGCTGTACGGCGATTGCCAATCCGGCGACGGGGACGCGCAAATCGAACAGGCCGAGAAATGGCTCAAGCAACACAAGGACGATGCCGGGTTGCTGCTCGCCCTCGGCAAGCTGTGCCTGCACCGGAAGTTATGGGGCAAGGCGCAAAACTATCTGGAAGCGAGCATCAGCGTATCCCCGAGCCACGCAGCCTACACCGCGTTAGGCCGGCTCGCCGATCAGACGGGCAAACCCGATGAGGCGTTCAAGCATTATCGGCGGGCGATGGAGCCGGTAAACAGAGAATAGCGTGATCTTTTTTATGCAACAGCGTTGGAGCCTATTTCAGCGGGTTTCATCAGAGCGAAGCCATCAATTTCGAAGCCTCCTGAATATCCGGGGTATCGAAGCCCCCGGTGAACCGATTATAAATTTCCTCCAGCACACGCCGCGCATCCTCCTGCCTGCCTTGCCGCCGCCATAACCGCGCCATGCTCGTGGCAGCACGCAGCTCCAGAGATTTCGCCCGTTGCTTGCGGCTGATGGCGAGCGCCTGGTCAAAACATGATTCGGCTCGCGCCGCGTTGGAAGATGAAATTTCCAGCAAACACGCTCCCTTGAGGCGCTGGAGCTCGGCGGTAAAATGGTCATCTCCCGTGCTTGCCGCATCGTCCAGCGCTTCCGCAAGCAGGCAAAGCGCCTCATCATACCGTTCCAGATGCACATAGGCTTCAGCCAATGGGGACAAGAACGTTACCTGTACTCCACTTAGTAGGTAAGCAATAATAACTTGAACAATTAAAACTGTATATTTTGATCGCGCGCCCTCAATCGGTAATTCCATTCGCCATGAAATTCATCCCGCTCAATCGCGAGTGCGGCAAGCTCCTCATCGGAGACTTTAATGC
>JACREB010000092.1 GCA_016218475.1 Nitrosomonadales bacterium
GCCATACGAGAAAGGTGTAAAGGTTTGTGGCAACGAAAAAACAGAACTTGAACGGCGACTGCAACGCTCCACTGTTTTGCATTGGTGGGATATTACAATCCATCCTGAAATGGTACTTTTGTAATTTCTCACTCCCTTAGAAGCTGAAGCTACATTCCTCCTGAACTTCCGCTTATGGCACATTACAGATACTCGCGAAGTGCAGCTTCCGTGCAGTTCAACAATCTATTGAACATCGAACATCAGGGTCTAGCTTTGTAGCATTCGGGGTCATCACGGAATAAATTCCTCCAGCCGCGTACCCGTGCGCAGGCCGTCGATGTTTTGAAAATGCGTGTCGAGTGTCAATAGCGCGGCACCGTGCTCCAGGCTGCTGGCGGCAATCCATAGATCGTTGGTGGGAATCGGCTTGCCTTTACGGCGCAGTACGGCATAGACCAGCGCATACAGATCGGCTGTAGCCGCAGTGCTGGGAACCACCTTCACGCGCGGCACGTTGAGAAACTGCGTCAACTCACTACGGTTGGCACTCTCCCTCTTGCCTGCAGCGAAGCCACCCAGCAACTCCCCCAATACGGTGGCGCACACAATAATGCTGGGCGTATGTTGCAACACGGCGACTATCGCGGCATCGCCGCGCTTGAAGGCGGTGTAGGCGTTTGTGTCCAGCGCGATGGGGCGCATTGATTACTTCCAGAGCGTCGCGTCAACCTCGGAAAACGCAGCCGTGTTGCGCTCGAAGGCTTGCGCTTCCTGCTTGCTCCATGTTCCCGCCAAGGCATCGAGATCGTCAAATTTTTGCAATGCGCCGGGTTGCTTGTCCGTGCATGTGCCTTGCAACAGGCGCAGCACCAAGCTGTTCAGGCTGCTGCCCTCTTGTTCAGCCTGACTTTTAAGCCGGGACAATGCCTGATCGTCAAGCCCGCGAATACTCATGCTTGCCATGATTTCACCTTTGAACTCAATTTGAATGCACATATGGTAGCACTCTGAACTAAAGAACAAAAGAGGTTCATACGGCGCAATGCGCTTCGCTTATTGCAGCCCTGCCGATTCCACCTTGCGCGAAGGCATTCCCTACACGATGCGGTTGCGCGACTTGCCCGCATAAAACGCTTCGATATTGCACACGACTTCCTCGGCCAAACGCACCAATGATTGCTGGCTGGCCCATGCGACATGCGGGGTAAGAATGCAGTTGGCGCCTGCCATTTCCAGCAGCGGATTGCCGGAGCGCGGCGGCTCATTGGTGAGCACGTCCACCCCGGCAGCGGCGACCCAACCTTCGCGCAGGGCTTGCGCCAACGCGGCTTCGTCCACGACCCCGCCGCGCGCGACATTGAGCAGGATAGCGGTCGGCTTCATCATGCGCAATTCCGGTTCGGCGATCAGGTTGCGCGTCTCCGGCGTGAGCGGGCAATGCAGCGTAACGACATCAGCTTCAGCCAGCATCTGTTCGAACGGCACCCGGCCTGCCCGGATCGTCGGCGCATTTTTACGTTCCGCTACCAATACCTTCATGCCGAAGGCTTCCGCGATGCGCGCCACCGCCTTGCCAATTTCGCCGAAGCCGAAAATCCCGAGAGTGCTGCCATGCAGGTCGTTCAGGGTGTGGTTGAGCAGTGCGAAATGCACCGAGTGCTGCCAAGCTCCGGCGACGATATCGGCGTGATAAGCGGGTAGCTGTCGCCGCAACGCCAACAGCAAGGCGAAGGTGTGTTCCGCCACCGAATGGGTGGAATAGCCGCTGACGTTGCACACGGCAATACCCTGCTCGCGACAATAAGCCAGATCGACATTGTTGGTGCCGGTTGCCGCCACGGCAATGAGTTTAAGTCTGGGTAATTGCGCCAGCGAGGCCGCCAGCAGCGGCACCTTGTTGGTTATCGCCACTTCCGCAGATTCAAGGCATTCCAGCAACCGTTCCGGCGGCGTGGATTCATGCTCACACCATTGCAGCGGCAATGCGGGAGCACGCATGGCAACCGGCAGCGTGCCGCGGTCGAGAAACACAATGCGGGAAGCATTCATGCAAACCGCCTTACTCCATGTACATCCCGCCGTTCACATGCAGCGTGACGCCGGTGATGTAGGCCGCGCCGGGACTGGCGAGGAAGGCCACGGCGGCGGCGACATCGTCGGGCTGGCCGAGGCGTTTCAGCGGCACATGTTCGACCAGTTTGGCGCGCTGCTCTTCGCCCAGGCCCTGGGTCATGTCGGTGTCGATGAAGCCGGGCGCGACGCAGTTCACGGTGATGTTGCGGCTGCCGATCTCCTGCGCGAGGGATTTGGTGAAACCGATCATGCCCGCCTTGGAGGCGGCGTAGTTGGCCTGGCCGGGGTTGCCCATGCTGCCGACCACCGAACCTATACTGATGATGCGCCCGCCTCTGGCCTTCATCATCGCGCGCAGCACGGCGCGTGAAAGCCGGAACACCGATTTCAGGTTGGTCGCCAGCACGTCGTCCCACTCTTCGTCACTCATGCGCGCCAGCAAGTTGTCTTTGGTGATGCCGGCGTTGTTCACCAGTATCGAGATTTCGCCGAATTGCTTGCGCAGCTCGCCCAGCATATGTTCGGTTTGCGCGGCGTCGTTGACATTCAACACCATGCCCGCGCCCTTGATCTCCGCCGCATCCAGATAGGCGCTGATAGCTTGCGCGCCGTTGTCGCTGGTGGCGGTACCGATCACCGTCGCGCCCTGCCTGCCGAGTTCCAAAGCGATGGCTTGGCCGATGCCACGGCTGGCGCCGGTTACCAGCGCGATTTGTCCCAATAGTGTCATGTGTTGCTCCTTATGCAGATGTAATCAAAATCAGTTGGGCAATGCCGCGCGGTCGATATGCCACTCGGCATTTTTAACGCGCGCTGCGGGCAACAATATGCCGCACGATATCTGCTCCAGTGCGCTGCGCTTTCCCGCGCCCGCCACCAGAAATAGCTTCTGCCGCGCTTTATTCAACGTGTTCATACCGAGCGTAACCCGATCCGGGGGCGGTTTGGGCGAGTTGAATACCGGCACAGCCAGTGCAGTGCTTTCGGTGGCCGGATTATCTGGAAACAGGCTGGCGGTATGCCCATCCTCGCCCATGCCCAGCAGCGCCATATCCAGTGTCGCAACCTGCTCCAGCAAGGCCGCATAGGCTGCTGCGGCGGCGTGCGCGCCCAATTCGGACGGGATGAAATGGATGTTGTCCTGCGGAATGGAAATATGTTCCAGCAAGGTAGCGCGGATCATCGTGTCGTTGCGCTGGGCATCGCCCTTGGGCAGGCAGCGCTCGTCGCCAATATAAAGCTGGACATGCGTCCAGTCGATGGCGAGACTGCGCAGCTTTTCGTAGCAGCGGCGCGGTGTCTCGCCACCGGCCAATACGAGATGAAACACGCCGCGTGCGGCGATTGCCTGCGCCGCCGCTGCCGCGATACGCTGCGCGACCGCAAGGCTCAAATCATCAAGATTGTCGTGGATCAAAATGGCTTGTGCATTTGGCAAGTTATAAGTGTTCATGTTGCCCCATCGGCGAGTTGTGCGGCGCGCAGCGCCGGGCCGAACAATGCGGCGTGATCGCTCAGGATCACCCTGACCGGCATGGCTTCGAGCAGCGGGCGCATCCGGCCCTTGTTCAAAAAAGCATCGAGAAATGGGCCGATCTGCAACAGCGGCAATATCTTTGGCGCGATGCCGCCGCCCAGATACAACCCGCCCCGGCTCATCACCTTGAGCGCGAGGTTGCCAGCTTCCGAACCGTACAAGCGCACGAAACGCGCCAGTGTCTCGACGCATATCTCATCGCGGCCGGACAAGGCAGCGGCGGAGATGGCTGCCGCCGCATCGCCGTTTTGCATTTCTTCCATCAGCCATTGTGGCGCTGCGGCATCGCGGTACTGGCGCAGGAACTCGTACAGACTCACCAGCCCCATGCCGGATACGACGCGTTCCCAACTGACATGCCGGTGCTGTTGCCGGATAACCAGCGACTTGGCTGCGGTCTTTTGCAGCTTAGTCGAATGGCTAGTTGTTTCACCCAGATGGCGCAGGAATTCGATTTCCAGTTCATCGCCGGGGCTGAAGCTGGCATGGCCGCCTTCCGTTGCGAACGGCTGGTGATGTTGCCCATCCCAGAACAAACCGGCTTCGCCGAGACCAGTGCCTGCGGCGATCACGGCGGCGTTGCCGCTGGCGTTAGGTACACCGGCTTGCAGGGTCAGCAGGTCATCCGCGCCCAAAGCTGGCAGACCATAAGCCGTCGCTTCCAGATCATTGAGCAGGGTGCAGCGCGCAAAACCGAACTGCCGCTGTAATGCATCGGCATCAATGCGCCAGGATAAGTTGGTAGTTTGCGCCACCCTGCCTTGCACCGGGCCGGCGATGCCCAACGCAATATGAGCGGGAGGTTCGATACCGGAAAGAAAATCGCCGAGCAATACGTCGAATGCGGTGTAGTCGCGGCTCGGGTAAGCGGCTTCATGCACGACCCGCACTTGCGTGCCACTGACCTCGGTGACCGCAAGACGCGTCTTGGTTCCGCCGATGTCGCCTGCGAGGAAATTCATAAGCTCGTATAGCTCGTAGCCTGTAGCTGGTAGCCTGTAGCAAAACCGGAACGCGCGTAGCGCGACAAGAAAGCTACCCGCCACCCGCTACAAGCTACCAGCCGCATTTCTCCCATGCTCAGTACGCTTCCAGGTTGGAGCCATCCAGATTCAACGAATGGCGCCAGAACTGGTCGTCGCGGTCGAACAGCCGGTAAGTGCCGCGCGGCCCCCAACTACCCGCCTGATAAGTGTTGATGAAGTCGCGCTCCATCGCCCATACCTTGATGATCGGGTCCACCACGCGCCACGCAGCTTCCACTTCGTCGATACGCAGGAACAGCGATGGATCGCCCTGCATCACGTCCAGCAACAGGCCCGCATAGGCGTCGAAATCCTCGTCGCTCTCCTTGCGGTATGTGGCGTCGAGGCTGATGGATCGCGTATGCAAATCCAGTCCAGGCACCTTGACCTGCATTTCCATTTTCAGGCAATCGTCGGGCTGGATGCCCAGCAGTATCCAGTTCGGCTGCGGCGGCCCCTGGCGCGTTTTGCGCAGCAGATCCTGCGGCGGGGTTTTGAAGCGGACGCAGATCGCCGAGCTGCCTTCCGCCATGCGTTTGCCGGTGCGCAGGTAAAACGGCACGCCCGCCCAGCGCCAGTTGTCGATGAACAGCTTCAGCGCCGCGTAAGTTTCCGTGGTGCTGTCCGCAGCCACGCCGGGTTCCTCCAGATAGCCGGGAACCGTCTGCCCACCGATGGTGCCGCCGCTGTACTGCCCGCGGAATGCATGGGCATGCACCGAGTTCTGCGTGATCGGCCGTATCGCCTTCAGCACTTTCACTTTTTCGTCGCGCAAGTGCTCTGCGGATATGGTCAATGGCGGCTCCATCGCCACCAAGGCCAGCAACTGCAACAGGTGGCTCTGGATCATGTCGCGCAACGCACCGGCCCCCTCGTAGTAACCGGCACGCCCCCCGATGCCCAGAGTCTCGGATTGGGTGATCTGAACATGGTCGATGTAATGGTGGTTCCACAGCGGCTCCAGCAGCAGGTTGGCGAAGCGGAACACCATCACGTTCTGCACCGTGCCTTTGCCGAGATAATGGTCGATGCGGTAAATCTGCGGTTCGTTCAGATGCTTGTACAAGCTGCCTTGCAGGGTCTGCGCGCTCAACAAGTCGTAGCCGAACGGCTTTTCGATCACCACACGGCGCCAGCCTTGTTTCTCCTCGAGCAAACCCACGTTGCCCAATTTATCGACAATCTCCGGGAATGCGGCCGGGCTGACCGACATGTAGAACACCATGTTCGGCGGGAAAGTCTTGTTCCCTTCCAGCGTCTGCCGCAAGCGCTGATAGGCCGCGTCATCGCCGGGAGGGATGGCATGGTAATGCATGCGGGCGCAAAAGCGTTCCAGCGCCGTCTTGTCTATCCCCTCTTTATAGATCGGCTCCAGCATCTTGATGATTTCGGCGATCCATTCCTCGCGCTGCCTGATCTCGATGCTGCAACCGAGTATTAACACATGCTCGGGCAAGCGCTTGGCTATCTCAAGGCGAAACAGCGACGGAATCAATTTGAGGCGGCTCAGATTTCCGGCAGCGCCGAATATCACCAGCGTACAGGGTTCCATTGTTTTCATTTTCGGGATGCCCTGTCAGTTCGTGTGTTTGACTGCATGGCCGCCGAACGCATTGCGCATCGTGGACAGCAGGCGATAACCGTAACCGGTCCCGTCCTGGCTGGTGAAGCGCATCTGCAACGCCAGCGTCAGCACCGGTGCGGCGACGCCCTGGTCGATCGCCTCCACCACCGTCCAGCGCCCTTCGCCGGAATCCGGCACATAGGGCGCGATCTGCGTCAATTCCTGATCGTGTTTCAGCGCTTCTGCGGTGAGGTCGAGCAACCAACTGCGCACCACCGAGCTGTGCCGCCACAGCTCGGTGATCTGCGCCAGGTCGAGCGCAAATTCCTTCTTGCCGCGCAGCAGCTCCAGCCCTTCGGCGAACGACTGCATCATGCCGTACTCGATGCCGTTGTGGATCATTTTGGTGAAGTGCCCCGCGCCGACCGGCCCGACATGCGCCCAGCCGCGATCCGCAGCGGGAGCCAACGCTTGCAGGATTGGACGCATCGTTTGCGCCACTTCGTCGGTCGCCCCGACCATCAGGCAATAGCCGTTCTCCAGCCCCCATATGCCGCCGGACGTGCCGGAATCCATGAAGCCGATGCCCCGCTCCGCCAGCCATGCGCCGCGCCGCTGGCTGTCGTGGTAATTCGAATTGCCGCCGTCAACGATGATGTCGCCCTTGGACAACAATGGCACGAGCGCGCGAAGCTGCTGCTCGGTCGGTTCCCCGCTCGGCAGCATCAGCCACACCACGCGCGGAGCGGATAATTTCTTGACGGCATCCTCCACCGAAGAGGCGGCAACCATGCCCTCCTCTTTGGCAATTTGCGCGACCACATCTGCCGCGCGGTCATAACCCACCACCTCGATACCGCCACGGCGCAGCCTGCGCACCATGTTTCCGCCCATCTTGCCCAGCCCTACCATCGCCATTCGCATAAAATTCTCCCTGAGAAAACAATTAGCCAAAAAATAATAATGAGGGCGCATAACCGATTCATGCAGCCCCGTCTGGTGTTGTCGCCCTGCTTGCGGATTATATGCTTCGCGCATTCAACCATGAAGTGAAATTTTCAGCATCTTTCCCACAGCAAGGCTGCGAGGAATCACAAGCTCAACGGAACCCCGCTTCCACAAGCGCAGCCTCTACCCACGCGAAACCGATTCGCTCCTGTTCCAAGCGCAATGAAGGGACAAAACGATTGCAACGTAAATCATCGTAGAGGGCTGATTCTTCGGGTTGAAGGCGATTCAACTCCCGAACTGTCGGGCTAAGTAGCCGCAGGAATGATCTGCTCCCGGATCAGTTGCTCCTCTATGGCAATGGCTGCCGGGGCGGGTGACCAGTCAGCGTTATCGCAATTGTCGGCCCAACCCTCAATGAAATCGCACAGCATCCGATATTGGGCCAGCCCCGCATGCTGCAGGTCGGCTGCCTCCAAGAGGCGCAAAGCATTACGCGAGGCTGTACGGTCAAAGCTGGCCAGCGCGACAATCAGATCGTTGGCGCGCTGAACCGGCAGCGAGTCTGCAAAAATATCGAGTTGTTGCATGGTTTGTAATTCTACGGCGTTTCTTTGGGGCATTGATGTGCCGGATGATGCGGCGCCCATTACGCCGGATAACGCTGCTCTTTACTTCTCGCTTGGTGGAACACGTACGTCCCATGGGTTGATCACCATCCCTGGCAGATCATCAAAATGGCGGGTATTTCGCGTTGCGATTCGCGCCTTGCGAGCCAAAGCGATACCGGCGATAAAGGTGTCCCTCATATCGACCGGTCGTCCGGCGTACTTTCTCTGCGCCGCCAAGTCAGCCGCTTTTTTTGCAGCGGCTTGATCGAACAGCAGCACCCGGTTTTCGAGGTCGGTTGCCAACAGATCATCAAAACGCGCCGCCAACAGTTGGCGGCGCGCCCCTTCCGGCAGTAACGCCAAACCAAAATGCGCCTCGAACAGCGTGATGCTGGTAATCCAGATCGAGTCAGTCACCTGGTCATCCAGCCAGTTCACCACGGCCTTGTCGGGTTCCGAGCGCATCAGTGCGGACAGCACATTCGTGTCCAGAATTATCACGGGTTGAAATCCATCCCCGCGACTACCTGACCATGCGATTCGGGCAAGTCTTCAACGAGCCCACATCCTGCAAAATGGGCGGCGATACGTGAACCCAGTGGGGCTGAAGAATCACCCAGCACCGCTTTGCGCAATATCTGGCGCGCCTCTTCTTCCATGCTCCAGCCATGAAGTGATGCACGCTTTTTGAGTCCCGCCTTTACCCCGTCTTCGAGATTACGCACGACGACTTGAGACATAAGACACCTCCCGATAAATATGATGATATCATGATATCATGATATCATGATGATTGTCATCATGCAATACCAAGATCCATCCGCTTTGAAAGTCACCTGTTGAAAATTACGCGCGGCAAGCTGGCGCTACGGTTCACGCCATTGCCATCGACCCAGCGCACGGTGTCGCAATTGTCCTCATCGAATAACGCTTTCTTGTCTTCGCTGGCCAACGTAAGGTAGGTCACCAGTTCCGCCAGCCCATGCTCCATGGGAAATTCGGCCAGCAACTCTTCCAGCGTAATCTGCTGCCGCGTTTGCAAGGCGTGGCGCAGTTGCGCCGCGAGGCGCGCCTTGTCCACCACGACTTGGCCGAACAGCGCGTCCGCCGTTACATCCCCATCATCCTCGGCCAGTATTTGATCCGTGAGCACGGGTTTGACCAGCACCGAAAACAGGGGGCGCTCCATGGGCAGTTCGATGCTCGGCGCGACATCGTCGATCTCCATGAATGCTGGCTCTTTCGGCATATCTTCGCGCAAGGCCAGCGCGTGGGCTTCGATATGGTGGATGATCTCCATGATGCGGCGGTTTTCCAGCCACACCTGGTCGTCGAGAAAACGGCGCAACTGTTGCGACAACAACGACACGGTGCGCTGCGTGTGTTCGCCCGCTTCGAGCCAGTCGTAATGCACCCGCTTCAGGCGCGCATCCGGTTGCAGCGCGCGTACCGCTTGTAGCTCGAACACCGCCTTGAGCAAGGCGGACAATTCTTCCTGCCGCTCCGGCGACATCAGAAAATCCCAGAATGCGCGGAAACTCTTGCCCTGGTCGGAGTCGGCAATCGCATCGCGCTCGCCGAAAATCGATTCCAGCAAACCACCCTTGGCTCCTTCCCACAACGCAATGCGCTCGCGCGTGCTGCGATCCAGGGTGTGGAAGTTTTGTTCCACTTCGCGGAAATCGGCCAGCAACTCCCGCGCCGTGGCGGACACTTGCTGGAAGCGGTCTTTCAATGCCGTCTCGTCGAGCAGGGCGAGTTCGCCGTCGCGGATGCGCGCGATTTCGGCATCGATTTCCGACTTGCGTTTTTCCAGTTCGCGGATGCGCGCTTCGGGGTTGGCATCGCTGCCTTCCACCATTTGCCTGAGCAATTCGAACACTGTCATCAGGCGCGACTCGGTGCCCACGAAGGCGTGCCGGGTGAGGCTCTCCAGCCAGGCGATGGCTTTCTCGGCAGCCGGGGTCAGGTCGAAATGCGCCTCGTCCGACGCCGGTGGATAATATTTGCGCAGCCAGCCGCGCGTGTCCTGCGTCCAGTCTTCGAGGTAAGCCGTAGCGGGTTTGGGGAAGGCCACATCTCCCTGTGACTGGCGCAAATGAAACAGCTCGTCTTCCAGCTTTGAAACCAGCTCCGCTTGTGCCATGCCGCACACATTGGGCAGGACAAACACCCGTTGCAGAAAACTCGCCACCAGCGGCGCATGATCGGCCAGCAGCAAGCGCCAGGCGGGGTGGCTGCGGCGCAAGGTATCGAGAGTGGCGTAGTCGAGGCTCACGATTATTCGGTTTCAGTATGGGTTTGCACATGCAGCGGAAGCGGGGTGTAGCATGTGGCCGCTATAATCATGGTGTAATCAATTTCACACTGGGAAAATAACTTTGATAGCGCCGGATACCCCGTGTCAGCAGCGGGCATCCGGGCACTGCGGCATATGCACCGACGAAGAAGTCGGCCAGGAACAACGCGGGGCGCGACAATTCCAGCATAGCATAGCCAAGTTGCGCGATGGTGTCATCCGGCGATTCCACGGTTTCGGTTCAGGCTCGTCCGGCTTGTGCTCAGAAAAAGAAACGCTGGCGCGCATCGTCAGGTATATTCATTCCCGTCGATTGCGCGCGTTGCAAGAGCTCCCAGTAGTAGCGATAGGAGGCGCGGTCATGCAGCTTGCCTTCATGCTGGATAGGCCCCCAGGCCGCATCCTGGGCTGCGATAAGCAGAATGGTTGCCTCATCGACCTCCGCAAAATCCGGGCGCATGGCTTCGACGATGGGCAGTATCTGGTTCGGATGGATGCTCCACATGCGCAGGAAACCGAGCTCCTGCCGGGCGCGGCGCGCATCTTCGCGCACCACGGTTGCGTCACGTATTTCGGTGGTGACGTTGTGGCTGGGCACGACGCCGTTGCCCAGAGCGGCGGCGGCAATCGCGCATTTGGCGCGCACGGCCAGCGCATGGCTGAACTGGCCGGGCGAGCGCATGGCGGCGGCGGGAATGGCACCGTGATGCGCGGAGACAAAATCCATCAGGCCGAAGTCGAGAACCTCGACATGGGGCAGGCGGGCAATCTCCCACGCCTCGTGCAACGCGCCGGGTGTCTCGATCAGCACATGCACGGGTATCTCGCGGGCTATTCCGTGGCGGTTTCTCAGTTCGTCGAGCGCGGTGATTTGCGTCAGGACATCTTTGGCGCTTTCCGGTTTGGGCAATACGATATAAGCCACGCGCTGCCCTGCCCGGCCGATGATGATCTCCAGTTCGTCGCGCCAAGCCGGATGCCCGACATCATGGATGCGCGCGCCGATGCGGCCAAAGCGATTTTCGCCGGACAGGATCATCCCGGCGATCATGGCCGCGTGTTCCTGTTCCTTGCCTGCGGGCGCGCCATCTTCGCAGTCGGCGGTGATATCGAAAATGGATCGCTCATTGACCGATAATTCGGCTTGTATCTGGAGCGCCTTCTTCAGCATTTTTTCGCTGCCTGCAAAGTGCTCGCACGCGGCAAGCCGGGGAAAGGGGCGGCTGCCCGCGTAGAGCACGTCGGAGGGGTGGAGGAGGTTATTCATGTTAAGTGCGTTTCAAAATCCGGATTGATAGTCGTCGCGATTTTGCTTGGCAAGACAGTGTCAGAGCGTCATCAACGTTTTTATTGCCAGTGCGATCCTTCATTTGCTCCAGGTTGTTGCGGGGGGTTCGGTGACGCTTGGCGCACGACAAATGGCGTACCGGTCTGTTCGGCCAGTTGCCGCGCCTTTTCTGCGGCGCGCAGCAAGGCTTGCGGCGCTTTGAGCAGGTCGGGGTCTTTCGAGTGCGAGATGGGAGCTTTCACGTTTAACTTTCCTCAAGTAATACGGGCGGTATGCCCGAATTATCGTACAACTGCCAACTGTTCACCAAATGTTTATCCTATTTCCGGCAGTTGACACCCCCAAAACAGCCGCTAAGTATACAGCTATTGGAGTTGAAGCTAACGGGGAGAATCACCGAATGGGTGAAGCAAAAAGGCGTGCAAATATGGCTGTGGCGGCACACACAGAACCGATGATTGTGGACACACCCGGAGGACGCATTCATGTTCGGTGGGATCAAGAAGCCAGTGCCACACCGAATGGGCGGATGGCTTTTTTTGCCGAGTTTTTGCACGCTGCCGGACTATACGAATCCTGGGTGCGAGACTGCCCCTTGCACTACACCAGCCCAAACGCGCCGACCAAATACGATGTACTGGGAACGCTACTTCTTTCCATTCTGGCGGGGCACAAACGTTACGCGCACATCACCGCATTGCGCGGTGATGGTGTCAGCCCGGAAATACTGAAGATGAACAAGATCATCAGCGAAGACGCGATGCGCCGGGGGCTGAACGCTTCACGCCACTCACGGCTAAGCCGCATATCGTCCGCCAACAAGGCACGCGGAAAACCGCCGCGCAGCCAGCGGGTGTCCAGCCAGTCTGGCGCGGAAGCGCTTTGCGAAATTTCATTGAGCGCCAGTCCATCCAGCTCGTGAAAAACCACCCTGCCGGCCAGCGACTCGGCCGTATGTTTGAGTAACTCGGGTGCAGCACTGCCAAGAACCAGGAATCTTGCAGGTGTACCAGGGCGATCGGCCAACACCCCGAGCAATGGAAAAATGTCCGGGCGAAGCTGAATTTCATCCAGCACCACCAAGCCCCGCAATTCGCGCAGCACAAAGGACGGATCGGCCAGCCGCGCCCGATCATCGGCATCTTCGAAATCGAAGTGACGCTTTGGGCCAATCCACTTTTCTTCCAACTGGCGCGCAAGCGTGGTTTTGCCCACCTGCCGTGCGCCCAAAATAGCGACTACCGGAAAACTGGCAAGCTGCCGCTTAAGAGCCTATTTCAGTAGGTTTCATGCCCCGCGTTGGGTCTGGGCGCGGCGTCTGCGGCGTTGCGGCCTGCTTGTGGAGAATGGCTACACGGCGCAGCCCGCGCCTCGCACTGCATCCCGCAGGCAAGCGGCGCGGGGTATGAAACCTACTGAAATAGGCTCTAAGTAATTCAAGATGATGGGTTCGCAGAATCATGGAGGCATATTACATGAAAATTCGGAGTTTGATTCCGAATTTTCATAAAATAAATTCAGTCTCAAGCCGATAAAATAGCTTGCGCCAGCAACCGTTGCGCGGCGGTAGCGAGGCATGGTCGCTTATCGCTTCTTTTCCTTGCAGCTTGTGAAACATTTACGACAACGTCAATTTGCCAGGCCGGAATGTCGGCTACCCATCAACCTGAAAACGCTGTTGGCGAGTTTGCAGGTGCGAATGAATTCGCACCTATGGAAACGGCACAATGCCATGAATTAACAGGATATTCATCTCCAACTGCGTTTTTCAGGATCAATTATTTACAGGAAACCTCCAAACATATCCCTGCTCCTCGCTATTTTTGTCTTGTCTCAGCTTCTTCCGCTGCTGTAGTGTTGCACTGTTGATGGGAATATAAGCAAGTCCTTTGCGGGATCAGTTAAGTTCCAAACAGAATGCAACACTACACTACGTTGTGCAAAAGTATTGGCGTGAACGCAACGATTCGTTTGCCACCTCGCCCGCTTATAGGAAATAGCCTTTGTGGACAACCGTTTTTTCCAGGCTGTTTTTTTCCAGGCTTACTGTTTGAGTAAATATGCAAATCGTCCGTGTCGCCCTTGATGTTCCGTTATCCACCCTGTTCGATTACACGGTGGCGAAAGATATTGCCGTTGCACCGGGGCAACGCGTGATCGTTCCGTTTGGCCGACGGCAGATGACCGGAGTAGTGATGGAATGCGGCGCCACCACGAATATGGCGCCGGAGCGCATCAAACCGGTGAAACAGGTGCTGCACGACAGCGCCGCGCTGTCGGCAGGATTGCTCGATCTGCTGCGTTTTTGCAGCGATTATTACCATTATCCAATCGGGCAGGCGACGCTATCCGCGTTGCCGGCGCGGTTGCGTTCAGATAAGCCCGTCATCAGCAAACCGGTCTCGAGTTACCGCCTGAGCGCCAGCGGGACAGCTCTTGATCTTGATACGTTCCCGAAACGTAAAGTAGTACAGCGGCGCATCCTCATGAAGCTGGCGGAGCAGCCGTGCAACCTGGCGCAGATCAAGAGTTTGTCGGCGACGGCGGGAACGCGGTTGAAGGCGTTGGTGGCGGAAGGTTGGGTCGAGAGTTTCTCTCTTGCAACGCCCCTCACCCCTCCTTCGGCAAGCTCAGGACAAGCCAAGCCCTCTGATATAACTTCTAGCCATTCGACTATGCCATCAAAGAACGATGGCCAAGTCGCTGGTTATCCCACCTGCGGGAGAGGGGAGCAGATTGCGCAATACACCTTCGACAATGCGCATACCCTCACCGGCGAACAGCAGCAGGCGGTGGATGTGGTCAACTCGGCGCGGGGCTACACCTGTTTTCTGCTGCACGGCATCACCGGCAGCGGCAAAACCGAGGTGTATGTGCATCTTATGCATCATGTGTTGCAGCGCGGTGGGCAGATATTGCTGCTGGTGCCGGAGATCAATCTCACGCCGCAACTGGAACTGTATTTCCACAGCCGCTTTCCCGGTGTGAACCTGGTCAGCCTGCACAGCGGCTTATCCGAGGGCGAACGTTTGCATAACTGGCAGCAAGCGCAAACGGGTGCGGCGCAAATCGTCCTTGGCACGCGCTTGTCAGTGTTCGCCGAATTGCCGGGGCTCGCGCTGATCATCGTAGACGAAGAGCACGACAGCTCGTTCAAGCAGCAGGACGGGCTGCGTTACTCGGCGCGCGACGTCGCGATCTTTCACGCCAATCAGCGCGGCGTGCCCATTGTGCTGGGTTCGGCAACGCCGTCGCTGGAGAGCTACCACAACGCGCAAAGCGGGCGCTACCGGATGCTCAAGCTGACGGGGCGCGCGCTCGCCGATGCGCGCTTGCCCACGATGCGCCGCATCAACATCAACCAGACCGTGATGCATCACGGCATCAGCGAAAATCTGCTGCGCGAGATCGGGCAACGCATTGCGCGCAAGGAGCAAAGCCTTCTGTTCATCAACCGGCGCGGTTATGCGCCAGTGCTGATGTGCGGCGGGTGCGGCTGGCTGTCCGGCTGCAAGCATTGCGCGGGGAAGATGGTGCTGCACCTCAACGACAAGCGGCTGCGCTGCCACCACTGCGGCTATCAATTGCATGTGCCGCACGCATGCCCGAGCTGTGGCAGCGCCGGCCTGCATCCGGTCGGCAGCGGCACGCAACGCGTGGAAAGCGTGTTGCGGGAACGTTTCCCGGAGGCGCGCATCCTGCGCGTAGATCGCGACAGCACACGCAACAAACGCGCATGGCAGACCATGCGCGAACGGATACATGCGAATGAAGTGGATATCCTGGTCGGCACGCAAATGCTCGCCAAGGGACACGATTTTCCCGCGCTGACGCTGGTCGGAGCGCTCAATCCGGACGGCGCGCTGTACAGCAGCGATTTCCGCGCGGCCGAGAAATTGTTCGCGCAACTGGTACAGGTAGCGGGGCGCGCCGGACGCGCCGACAAGCCCGGTGAAGTAATCATACAAACCGCATTCCCGGACCATCCGCTGTTTCGCGCCTTGCAGGCACATGACTTTGAAGGTTGGGCTGCTTCGCAGTTGGCAGAGCGGAAGATGGCCGGCTTCCCGCCATTTATGTATCAGGCCATGCTGCGCGCCGAAGGCAAACAGGAAGCGGATGTCTATACCTTTCTTGATCGCGCGCACGCCGCTGCGGTTGAGTTGCGGCACACTGTGGAAATTCTCGGCGTAGTGCCTGCCTCGCTACCGCGTCGCGCCAATCATATCCGCGCGCAATTGCTGATACAGAGTATGAAGCGCAAAGAGTTGCAGCAATTCTTGCGTAACTGGCAACCGCTATTGGATACGTTGCCCGCGCAAAAACTACGCTGGTCGCTGGATGTAGATCCGCTGGAGTTCTAGTGTTAGTGTTGTGGTTAAATTCGGCAGGCAAGAAAAACCCTTACGGGAATAAAGGGCATTAACGCGGCAGCACTGTGCCGAAGCATGGGAAAAAAACTTCATATTGGGACAAAAGCATTATTGTCTTGACAGAAGGGTCTACTCTAATATTAGAATGTGCGCCACGGATATTTTAATACTATAACAACATCCGAAAATGATCGTAAGGTTTGTGGGGGGTGAACCTTTGTTCGCACGGACTCAGTCCGTACGAGTCTGCGCTTGTTCCGTTGCTTCCCCCAGAGCCAAAAAATGCGACAATTGCAATTCGTGCTGCGATTTTGATTTTAGCAAGAAATAAAAATTATCCCGATAGCAACCATCGGGGGGTCCGCTTAACGGCATTAATCATCAAGAAGAGCAAATGAACACTGAGTGCGCAGAGCAAGAAGATGATATTGAAATTTCCTCTGAAGAATTGATACTGCACGGGATATTTGACGGTAACGCCATAGTTAAAGAAGGTGGCGTTTTGCAACTATTTGGCAGGGTATCCAAAAACGTGATTGTTGAGCCTGGCGGTACCGCAAATATTCTGGGTATGGTTTTTGGCGATGTAATCAATAAAGGTGGCGAGCTATACATATCTGGCACTATTCTCGGCCAGCTAGTGAGAGAGGCAGGCATTACAAAAGTTAAGCAAAAAGCCGAAGTTGGCACAGGTAGCAATGCTTAAGCCGGGCGATCCGGAACCAACTCGAAAAAACCGCTTGAATGACTGCAATCGGTTTGAATCGCAACCCGGAGAGCAATGCTATTTGACAAAACCGCGAGTGCCAATGAGAATGCCAAATCGGGGGGCGGTACTTATGGCCACAAGCCGGCCTTAACATTGCAGCACGCTTATTGGATTAATCTGATCGCCTAACTTACCATGAGCAAAATTATGACCATTACAGGAGGACAGTTGTGACCCATAACAAGATACCCGCCGATCACTCCCCGGAGCTGCCTTCCAAATACCAGGTTCAGCCCGAGCCGAAAGATACATCCGAGGTAACTTCACGCCGCGGCTTCCTGAAAACGGGCGTGGCCTCGCTCTTGGGTGTTACCGCGCTCATGACACAATCAGACTATGCACGGGCCAACATCGACTGGATCGAACATTTTCAGAGAAAATACCGCCTGATGTCCAGCCAGGAGAAGGCTGAAGCACTCGCCCGGCTTGAGGAACACTATTCCAAAAATCCGGTGGCAACAGCGAAAGACTCAACGCCGGAAGAAAAACTTGCGCAGTTGCTGAGGGAGGCGGAATCGGGGAATGCAACCGCCCAGTATATGCTTGGGATGGCGTATAAAACAGGCCAGGTGTTTTCTCTTGAGATGACCGAGTTTGACCAGCCTTTAGCGCAGCACGCGGCAAAGTTTGGTATCCCCGACAAAGAATCCCTCGGTTTGGTTGATTCATCCAAATCACTTGAATGGTATCAAAAAGCAGCGGCGCAAGGTTATGGCGATGCGCTATTTATGCTGGGCATGATATCCGCCAACTGCGACGACGTTCCCAGGGATGCCACCAGGGCGGTGGAATGGTTTCTGCAAGCTGCCGAGCAGGGTCATAGCGATGCGCAATTCAAACTCGGCGTGATGTACGCCAGCGGTGACGGCGCGCCCGAGGATGCCGCCAAGGCAGTAGAATGGTGGCAGAAAGCCTCTGCGCAGGGTCATGCCAGCGCACGGGCCAATCTCGGCAACGCTTGATCGGGGACGGCTCTACGGCCACAAGCCGGCTTTAACATTGCAGCACGCTTATTGGATTAATCTGATCGCCGTAACTTACCCATGAGCAAAATTATGACCATTACAGGAGGACAGTTGTGACCCATAACAAGATACCCGCCGATCATTCCACGGAGCTGCCTTCCAAATGCCAGGTTCAGCCCGAGCCGGAAGATCCATCCGAGGTAAACTCCCGCCGCGACTTCCTGAAAACGGGCGCGGCCTCGCTCTTGGGCGCTGCCGCGCTGATGACCCAATCAGACGACGCCCAGGCCAACATCGAATGGGCCGAGCATTTCCAGGGCAACTACCGCCTGATGACCGATCAGGAGAAGGTCGAAGCACGCGCCCGGCTTGAAAAACGCTATTCCGAAGAGTATGGCAAGGCTGTCACTGTCGATGGCACACCCGCAAAGGAAGGCGTTCTCTTGGGTTACGCGCTGAATATCAGGAAATGCATCGGTTGCCGCCGTTGCGTCAAGGCCTGCGTCGCCGAAAACAACCAGTCGCGCGGCCCGGATGCCGGCCAAAGGATCGAGTGGATTCAGGTTATGAAGATGGCGCGCGGGGAGTTCACAAAAGACAAGATGGCAGATGGTTATCCAGAAAGCCAAGGCATCCAGTATCCTGAAGGACTTGGTATCCAGGTCGGGGGTAACGCGTACAGCCCGGCCGGAGTCGTTCTCGAAGGAGAGTACTTCTACGAACCCGAAGCCGTGCCGGAAAAAGACGCGACCTACATGCCGTTAGCCTGCATGCACTGCGAGAAACCGCCCTGCGTCAAGGTTTGCCCGGTGAGAACAACTTACCGTGAGCCGGATGGTATCGTGGTGATCGACTACAACTGGTGCATCGGCTGCCGCATGTGCATGAGCGCCTGCCCTTACTGGGCGCGCCGTTTCAACGTCACCACCCCCGTCCTTCCCAAGGCAGAGATGAACCCGAAGACCCATTATCTGGGCAACCGGCCGCGTATGCGTGGTGTCGTTGAAAAGTGTACCTGGTGCATACAACGGAACCGCATCGGACGCTATCCGGCCTGTGTTGAAGTTTGTCCGGTGGGCGCCCGCAAGTTCGGCAATCTGCTCGACCCGGAAAGCGAAGTGAGCCTGATACTGGCCAGAAAGAATGTGTTCCGCCTGAAGGCCGAACTCAACACCTTTCCAAAATTCTTTTATTTCTTCGATTGAGGGGGTTAAGTCGTGCATAAACTAATAAGTTTCGCTCCCGATTACATTCGCTACATCATCAAAGGCGGCATAAAGTTCTATGCGTGGATGGGCTTTCTTGCAATCCTCAGCGCGTTCTCGCTATATGGGTTTTACCTGCAAAACACCGAGGGTCTGATCGTTACCGGCATAACCAGCCAGATTCACGATGGCCTCTACTTTGCCAACCTCGTGTTCCTGGTCGGCGTGGCGGCCGGGGCGGTGACCATCGTGTTTCCCGCCTACATCCACCATCACAAGGCGATGCATGAAGTCACGGTGCTGGGCGAAATGCTGGCGATGACGGCGGTGATCATGGTCATGCTGTTCGTGTTTTCCCACATGGGACGACCCGAACGGCTCTGGCACATGATCCCGTACCTCGGCATCTACAACTTTCCCAACTCGATGCTGGCGTGGGACGTGCTGGTGCTCAACGTGTACCTGTTGCTTAACCTCGTCTGCGGGTTTTACTTCCTCTACGTGAAATACTCTGGCGGCAAGATAAACAAGAATTTCTTCATGCCCCTGGTCTATATCTCGATCGTCTGGGCCCTCAGCATTCACACCGTGACGGCCTTCCTGATTTCGACGTTGCCCGCGCGTCCGATGTGGTTCCACAGCATGATGCCGATCCGCTTCATCTTGACCGCGTTTGCGGCGGGTCCCTGCCTGATCATCCTGGTCTTCCTGATCATCCGCAAGAACACCAAGATGTGGATTCAGGACGATGCGATCAACCTGCTGTCGCTCATCATCACCTGGTGTCTCGGCATGGCCCTCTTCCTGACGATGTCGGAAATCGTGGTCGAACTGTATGCGCGCACCGAGCATGCGAACGGTCTCTATTACCTGATGTTCGGCCTGCATGGCCTCACCAAGCTTGTTCCCTGGTTCTGGGGTTCCCTGATCGCGATGCTCACCGCCTTTGCGATGCTCCTGATCCCCGGCATCCGCACCAACTACAAGCTGCTCCCCATAGCCTGCGTTCTGGGGTTTGGCGGAATCTGGGTCGAGAAGGGAATGGGGCTGGTCGTTCCCGGATTCATCCCCACCCCCATCGGCGAAGTGACCGAGTATTACCCGTCCATGGTTGAAGTCATGATGTCAATCGGCAACTGGGGGATCGGCTTCCTGATTCTGACCGTTCTGCTCAAGGGAGCCATCGGCATCCTGCTCGGCGAAGTCAAGTACGGGGGGAGCAAGGCGGAGAAATCCAATGATGTCGCAAGCGGCGGCAAGGCTGCCGCATACGAAGCACGGTGAGGCTACAATCATGAAAAAACTTATATTCAACACAATGATTCTGGTGTTCTGCTGCGGGGTGATTTCTTCTGCCTTTTCGGAAGAAGTCATTTGTTTCGAAAGCCGAAAGGGCGCGTCCGAAGTCACGAAGCATGACCTTCAGCCCGGCTTGCCCAACGTGAAGTGTTCGCCGAAAACCGGCGCGGTGCTCTGGTGGGGCGACCCCTTCGATGACACTGTCCCCCTCGGAGACATGCCTCTCCTGGGGCATATCTCCCCCGACAAGGCTGTCGTCAAACCGCGGTCCGGGAAGCTAACCATCCTGCCGATGTGCGGGGTGGCCTGCCATAACGGGGTCGGCCCCGCATTCATTCCGCCGACGCTCCCGAAGGACAAAAAGCCAAAGCCGCTCCCGATGATGGAAACCTTGCTGCCGGACGCCCAGAACCTGCAGCATGGTCGCGGCGGTATCTGGTGTCTCGATTGCCACCACACGACCCAGCGCAACAAGCTGGTGGACAACTTTGGCGATCCGGTCAGCTTTGATCAGCCGCAGCGGCTGTGCGGCAAGTGTCACGGCGACAAACTGCGCGACTGGAGGGACGGCATTCACGGCAAGCGGATCGGCGAATGGGCCAGCAATGGCAAGAAGCGCTGGTTCGTCTGCACCGAATGCCATAATCCGCACAATGTTCAGGATGGCGCCAGAAACAAGGGATTTATCCAGATCGAGCCGGAGTTGCCTCCCCAGCTCCCCAAGGGGATGAAGAACGCCAATCACGAGCACGTGCATGGCATCAGTCAACCACACCATGGCGCCTCCAGCCAACACTGATGCCTTCGATAGCACTACTCCGGCACTGGCTTGATACCCAAGCCTGATCAAGATGGGGTCGATCCCGGCGGGATCGACCCCGTTTCATCGGTACCCGCAAAACCACGGCGAGCCGTCGGAAAAACAAACGTCTTTTTTGGCCCGCCGCTCGTGTACCTTACAGCGGAGCAGAAGAACACGCTGGAAGTCAGCGGCAGACTCAACCGCACCGCAGAGCGCTACCTGGAAATACTGAGGTATCACGGCCTGGAACTCACTGCGCCGGAACGTGAGTGCCTCGCTCATATCTGCCAGATCGGCTTCATGTCACCGCTGGAAATCCGCGAACTGCCCGACGAGGTGGGATGGACAAAGTTCGAGTGCGAGGGGCTCGACAAGGGTGCGTTGGCGGCGAAGCTCGGATCGGCCAGTTTCGCCGACCTGGTCGCCATCGTCGAGTCACTGGGGTTCTGATCGACTTTTCAATAATGGTCGTTAATGGCAACTGACTTTCTTTCCTCGGCCGCAGCTATCGTTGGAAACGAATCATTTCTGACCGGTGATACTACCGCACCGTATTGCGCCGATAAGCGTGGCCGCTATACCGGTAGTGCGCTGGCGGTGGTGTTCCCGGCTGACACGCAACAGGTCGCGGAAATAGTAAGGCTGTGTGCCGCAAATCTGATCGCCATCGTGCCGCAAGGCGGCAATACCAGTTTATGCGGCGGTTCGGTGCCCCTGTCAGAAGGCAGGCAAATCGTGCTGAACCTGTCGCGCATGAAGCGCATCCGCGCGGTCGATCCGGTAAATTACAGCATGACCGTCGAAGCGGGATGCACGCTGGCCGATGCGCGCGCGGCGGCGGAACAGCATAACCGCCTGTTTCCGCTCGAACTGACGGCGATCCTCGACTATTGCGAGATCGGCGGCAACCTGTCCACCAATGCCGGCGGCAACGGCGTGCTGCGCTACGGCAATGCGCGCGACCTGGTGCTGGGGCTGGAAGTGGTGCTGCCGGACGGGCGTATATGGAACGGCCTGCGCGGCTTGCGCAAGGACAACTCCGGCTACGATTTGAAGCACCTGTTCATCGGCGCGGAAGGCACGCTGGGCATCATCACCGCCGCCGTGCTGAAGCTGTTCCCGCGCCCGCAATCCGGCGCCACCGCCATTGTGGCCATCACCGATCCGGCGATCGCCGTCCGCCTGCTGGCGCATGTCCGCGCCACCTGCGGCGACACCCTGAGCGCTTTCGAAATCGTTTCGCGCAGCAGCCTGGATATCGTGCTCAGGCATGTCCCCGGAACCGCCGAACCGTTCGCCAAGCGGCACGAATATTATCTGCTGATCCAGTCGAGCGATGTGCTGCCGCGTCCGCTGGATGGTGCGTTGCGCAATGCAATACAGAGTTTCGGCGCAGGCATTCAGGAGTTTGCCGTCACCGCCGATGCCGACGCGGCGGAAGAATGGTGGAAACTGCGCAAGAACATCAGCGACGCGCAAAAGCGCGAAGGCATCAGCATCAAACACGACATATCCGTGCCGGTCAGCCGCATCGCGGAATTCATCGCACGCGCCGACGCCGAATTGCATGCCGCCTATCCCGGTGTTCGTATCGTGGCGTTCGGCCACATGGGCGACGGTAACATCCACTACAACGCTTCGATGCCGGATGCCGCACAGAACAAGATACTCATCGCACAACAGGAAGGGACAGTGAACAGGCTGGTTTATGAAGTGGTGCGCGAACTGGGCGGCAGCATCAGCGCCGAGCACGGCCTGGGGCAGCTCAAGCGCGAAACCATCCGCGAATACAAAGAACCGTTGGAGCTGGAGCTGATGCGCGGCATCAAGCAGGTTTTCGACCCGCACGGGCTGATGAATCCCGGCAAGGTTCTGTAGCCCGGATGAAGCGTAGCGGAATCCGGGAAATGATGTGCGTAACAAAAGTTTCCCCGGATTCCATTGCATTCCATCCGGGCTACACTAGTATAACAACACATAAATAACGAAACATGCATTATACTGTCGTACGCCCACCCCATGACGAGGAGCCAGCCATGCGACAGACCGAACTGCATCTTACCGACGAGGATCGAGAATTGATCGAATCATATCGTGCCA
>JACREB010000100.1 GCA_016218475.1 Nitrosomonadales bacterium
GCGAGATTGTCGTGCTTGACGCCAAGGCGGCAGGTTTATTCCCGTTGGAATTGAGCAAAGAACTCAAAGTGGCGTAGTACTCTAAAGGAGTGGGACTGTGCCTATTCTTCTTACTGTGTCGCAAAGCGATCAAGGGATGCATTGAAAGGCAAAATCGGGCTAAGTGGGTCAAGCAGGGATGGGCGGCTTGCCGTTGCCGCCCAACTCGCAAAAAGCGGAGTTTACATATAGTAAATGAGCATTTTGAGCCTGATTTTAACGCCGCAATGTGCCCTTCAGCGCTTTGTGACACAGTAAGACTAACTACCATCTCCCTTACTTATGATTTCTTGCGGATTGTAATGAATAAATTTATTTTAATGATACTGCTGGCAGTTGTTGGCAACAACGCTTTTGCCGGGAAGTGGATCAAACCGGAGGAATGGGTCAAATTGGATCTCGTCTCGGATTACTATGTTGTTTATGCCGATCCAACCTCCATCATCAGGTCTGGCAACAAGGCTCAAATGCGGTCGCTGATTGACCACAAAACACCTTTATCCAGAGCCGGCAAGACTTTTATGTCAGTAAAAGCGCAGCATGAGTTCAACTGTGTGGAAGCGCAAGCGCGAATGCTTTTTGCTTCTGTACATTCCGAAAATATGGGCGGAGGCGAAAGAGTCGCCACCGATTATAAAATTGAAAATTGGTCGTTAGTTCAGCCTCTCAGCATTTCGGAAGCTCTTTGGAAAATCGCCTGTGGGAAGAACTAAGCGCTTGTGAATCTGCAATTAGCCATCCTTGCGCCAGCTTTATCTTTCGTCGTATTCGCCTGAACCAGTAATTACACTCATCGTCATTATCGTCCGCACGGCTGCTTCGCATCGCTTTTGCAGTGTGGAATTCCAATCAACCATTTGACCCAAAAAAGCTCGGATTTCAGGCTTGCAAAAAACCATAGGGTCTGTGATAGACCACGCTGTTCCACTCAGAGCCTGTGAAAAAATCAAAATATCCAAGCACCCCCATGCAGCGAAGGATTGCTGGTGTCACTTGACCATTGGCATACTCAAACCTTGCCTATCCGGTTTGTTGCCAAAATTCACTCCTTGTAGGGGCGGATTTATCCGCCCACGGGCGAATGAATTCGCCCCTACAATGGCATCAGCGCATTGCGCCGCATGGCTGGAACACATTTGGCGGATTAGCCAACAGTGGCGCGAACAGCAGCGTTGTTGTGGCCAGACGCCTGTTGGGCAAACCCGCAATACGGGCAGGTCAGTACGGATTCAAAAATAATGTCATTCATTGTCGAGTTGCTCGATAGGGCTGCCTTGTTGCGGAAATTTCTCGCAACTCTTGCGCAAGAGCATTATCTGATTGCTAAAATTCCTGCATCCGCCGCACATCATGAGATGGAAACGCAAATTGACCCTTTGCAATGCACCAAGCTTCTTGTCCATACCCTGCGACATCAGCATGGTTGCGTGTTTACAGTTCAGCATATCGATTCTCTGAATTAAACCACCGCTCATCAAGGCAAAGCCTCAATCCCATCCGTGCGCGGTGCAGCACTACCCAGCAATTAGTCGGACTGATGGCCAATTCCTTACAGATTTCTTCCGTCTCGAAGCCGAGCATTTCGCGCATCATGAAAACCCGCGCCGTGTTTTCCGGCAGGCGGGTCAGGCAGATTTCAAACACCTGCCAGAACTGCCGGCTGGAGAAGCTGCTCTCCGGGTCACCCCAGCTCGATGGACGTGCGTCCTCCAGCCAGAATCCTTTCTCGTTGAACAGGTCGTCGTAGGCATCTTCGGGAAATTCATCAACAGCTATGGCGGCGCCGGGTGAACGGGTTCGCTCCCGGATGATGTCAATGATCTTGTTCTTGAGGATGGCGAATACCCAGGTTTTGAGTTGGGCGCGGTTGTTGAATTGCTTCTGGCCGGACAATGCTGCCGCCAAGGCTTCTTGCACCGCATCTTCGGCTGAGGCGTCATCGCGTAGCTGTAACCTTGCGAATTTAAGCATGCCGCGGCGGAGCGACACCAGTTCGTCAATACGACTGTCTGAATTTAGCATACTGCTCAATGCCTCCAGTTTCTTCAATGGAGGAATTGTAGGATGGATTCAGAATGAGTGTAAGGATTTTTGTCCAAGTGCGACTAACGGTCAGGAAGGCAGAAAATGCTTTCCTGTATTGGCGAAGTTTTTACGTATTATCAAATAATAAGGAGATGATCATGCCACTAATGTGCCCAATGGAAGGCTGCAAACAGAAACAAGGCATGTGCGGCCACGAGAAGATGATGTTTGTTATAGTGGTTCTGGCTGTAATTGTCGGGTTGGTGGTTTATCTGAAGTAACCGCAATGAACGGCTATCCCGATTTCCGGGATTTGCCGGGCAATGGCTATCAGGCCATTACATTTTTTTCACATGACAGAGGAGCGCAATAATGAAACTATCCAATAAATTTACTCAACCACTGCTGGGCATGTTGTGTCTGTTTTCGGTTGGAGTAGCGAACGCGGCGGGCATGAATCCTTGTGCGTCCAAAGGCAATCCTTGTGCTGCGCACAATCCGTGCGCAATGAAGTCCAACCCCTGTGCGGCAAGCAATTCTTGTGCAGCCAAGAGCAGCCGCATCGATCCGGCAGCCGTTACACGTCCGGCAGGAACGCGCCTTGCCAATGGCAAGCACGACGAGCTGGTAAAAGAGGGCGAGGTGCTGTGGAACGACACCAAGCTGAGCAGCAACGGCATGTCCTGCAACACCTGCCATCGGGACCACAATACCTTCAGTGCAAATTTCGCCAAACCTTATCCGCACAAGGTAGGCATGGTGAAAGAGCGCGCAGGAATAAAAGGCAAAGTGCATCTCGATGAGATGGTGCAATTCTGCATGCTGGTTCCGATGGCATCCAAGCCGTTCCCATGGGATTCGCGCGAGTTGGCCGCCCTGACCGCCTATACCGCAGAAGTCCAGAAAACCTACAAGCCCAGCGGTGCAACCAAGAAGCCACAAAACCCCTGCGGCGCGATGAAAAACCCTTGTGCGATGCAAGGAAATCCGTGTGCAATGAGGCATTAGCATCGGATAAGAATGCGCTATCGGCTGTGCTGATTCAGCCGATGGCGTTGGTGAGGGCAACCGCCCGATTTGGTAAACGTTAAAAGGAGAATTAAATTATGAATAAGATTTTTGCAATGTTGGGTGCGGCGGCCTTGATGATGAGCGCTTCTGTGTATGCGGCGGACAATCCCTGCGCAATGAAAGGCAACCCGTGCGCCATGAAAGGCAATCCTTGCGCAGCAAAGAACCCTTGCGGCATGAAGAAGCAACACAAGAAGGCCAAGAAGGGTGCGAACCCTTGCGCAGCGAATCCCTGTGCCGCTAAAAATCCTTGTGCCGCAAAAAACCCTTGTGCTGCCAAGAAGTAGCCGATGACAGTTTTTGCTGATCGTTGCGGACAGCAAATTTGCAGGAGCATGGCCACCATGCTCCTGCTTTTTATTTCTGCTCTATTGTTGCCGATGTCATCGCTACACGCGGCATCGGATAACACGGATGCCTTTTTGAAACGCCACTGGACGCAGCCTGTCGCGCCTCAGGGCAAGCCACCCAAATCATTCTCCAAGCTGGAGGCATCGCTGGAGCCGTCTGCCTGCGGAACCTGCCACCAGCGTCAATGGGCGGACTGGAAAACCAGCCTGCATGCTCATGCCATGGGGCCGGGCGTTATGGGGCAACTCGTTGGCGTACACCCCACGGATACATCATCTTTGCGCGATTGCACTCGCTGTCACGCGCCACTGGCCGAGCAGGAAGCCAGCCTCATAAAAAAATTACGCGGAAAGAAACGCACCGATGCCCTGCACGAACAAGGACTGGTTTGTGCGGCTTGCCACGTCCGGAAAAATGTCCGCTACGGGCCACCACCGATGACACCAAAACCTGGCGGCAAATCCCCGCATAATGGCTTCATCGGCACACCGGCATTCGAGGACGGGCGTTTCTGCGCGACCTGTCATCAGTTTGGTGCGGATGGCTATGCACTGAACGGCAAGCCTCTGGAGAATACTTACGCGGAGTGGCAGGCATCTCCATACGCCAATCAAGGAAAACAATGCCAGAGTTGTCACATGCCGGATCGCCGCCATTTGTGGCGCGGCATCCATGATGCGGAAATGACGCGAAAAGGGGTGACTGTAGAGACAACTCCGCCAACCGCCCACGATGGGCAGGTATCTGCACGATTGACTTTGACCAATAGCGGAACGGGACATTATTTCCCGACTTATGTCACGCCCAGAGTGACCATGCAGATATATCAGGAATCGGCAGACAAACAGCTCATCGAAGGGACGTTGCAGGAAAAGATTGTCGCAAGACAAGTGTCCTTGGATTTATCTGAGGAACTGGCCGATACGCGTCTTGTGCCCGGTGAGCGGGCAGTATTGGATTATCTCGTCCCGCGTCATCCGGATGCACAGGGCATCATTATGCGGGTGCATGTAGAACCGGATTATTTCTATAGCGGCCTATACCGTTCCCTGCTGGAAGCCGAACCTGACGGCAAGGGCGCTAGCCTGCTTCGCGCAGCACTGAAAAACTCGCTGGAATCGAGCTACGACCTTTACGTGCAGCGCAATTCTTTATCAATGCCTTAACCTCTAAGCCGGGCGAGCCGGAACCAAAAAGGTGGTTTTGCGCTCGAAATTTATAATGCGCTAACCTATTGTTTTTAATTTAAAAACATATAAGTCTTGTCAAGAAATGTAAAGACTTAACCGGTAAGACACTAAAAGGATTACACCATGTTCAGACAGCTTCTGTTGTTGCTCGCCGCACTCGCCTGTACTCATGTTTACGCCAGTGAAGCCAAGGCTCCCGCACCTCCTCACGGCGATGCTTCCACAGTCAAGGACATGCTGCAGAAGAATTATCCGCAGATCGGCAAAATCGAGAAGGTCAACAAGGCAAGCTTTCTCGGCCTGTACGAAGTGGTGACGAGTGACCAGTTGTTTTACACCGACAAAAAAGCGCAATACCTTATCACCGGCAGCATCTACGACCTGAAGACCATGCGCAACCTCACCGAGGAACGCTCGCGCCTATTGTTCGCAATAGATTTCAACGGGCTCCCGTTCGAGCTCGCAGTGAAAAAAGTAAAGGGCAACGGCAAGCGCAAACTGGCAATTTTCGAAGACCCGAATTGCAGTTTCTGCAAACGTCTGGAAAAGGAGCTGGTCAGGGTCAACGATGTCACGCTGTACTTCTTCCTGTACCCGATATTCCCCGGCTCTGCCGAGAAAGTAGCAGCGGTTTGGTGCAGCAAGGATCCGGTCAAGGCATGGGACGACCTGATGCTGAATAACGTGCAGCCGCCTGCCGGCACATGCGACACGCCATCGGCCAAGGTCTTGGAGTTGGGCAAGAGATTCAATGTGACCGGCACACCGACCCTGATCTTTACCGACGGTTCGCGGATTTCCGGTTTTCTGCCTGCTGCAGAATTGGAAAAAGTGCTTAATGATGCAGCGGGCCGCTGAGGTTAGGATGATGCTGAAATTGAAATGCTGCATAAATATTGCTAACCGCTGGTTGTATCTGGCAGGCACGGCGGTCATCGCCGGGTTGTTCGGTGCTGCGCTCTATCTGCAACATGTTCTGCGCCAGGAACCCTGTCCGCTGTGCATGGTTCAGCGCTTTATCTTCATCGCCATGCTGGCGCTGTTCGCCATCGCCGCGCTGCACAATCCCAAACGCACCGGCGCAAAAGTGTATGCCTCATTGATAACGCTGTTTGCGTTGAGCGGTGCGGGTGTGGCCGGCCGCCACATCTGGATACAACACCTGCCGAAAGACAAGGTGCCTGCCTGCGGCCCCGGGCTGGACTACATGTTGGAAAATTTCCCCATGTCCGAAGTGTGGAAGGAACTCATGCACGGCTCCGGCGAATGCGCCGCCAAGGGCTGGACCTTCCTCACCCTCGGCATTCCCGAGTGGTCGCTGCTCTGGTATGTGCTGCTCGGTGCGTGGGCGGTAATGATCGCACTCAGAAAACCCGCCTGATTTTTCGACCTTGATTGTTTTGAAACGCCCTCCTGTCCGCCAATGAAAAAAATCTCCTTATGTGTAGTTACTGGCGGTGAACGCTTCGGTAAACCTGAAAACCGCAGATGACGCGCTGGCGCGTGCTTTGGCGCAATCGCACTCTTCGGCGTGAGGCGCGCTGTGACGCGGGGTCGCTGGAACGAAATCGTCAGATTGTTCACGGCTGCTGGAACGAATCATTCCAGTCAATCATTTCAGCCGGTTTGTTCGGTGCATGCCTCGTTGATCGTGTGTCCCGTTTATCTTTCTGATTTCGCGTACTTTTTTTATCAGGCTGACACCCGCAGACCGGTTGGCACGAATGCTGCTTAGGTTTTGAACAATCTTCGGGCTATGCGTGAACTCGAACTTCCTGACCTCACGACACTGACCTCGGATCAAAAGGATGAACGCTACATAACACAAAGCAGCTTTAAGGAGGGATTTAGTTTGAGAAATAATTTTATGGCGGGTGTAACCCTCGGTATTGCCATGTCTCTGTTCGGTTACAGTTTGCAGGCTTTCGCCGGGTATAAGGAAATGGATGTTTCCAACGGTGGCGCAATCAAAGGGAAAGTGACATTTAAAGGATTGCTTCCGAGCGACGCGGTTGAGAAAATTGCCATAGTTAAAAATATCGAGGTGTGCGACACCAACCATAACGGTGTCAGGGAAGTACATTGGATCGACGTGAAGGGAGATGCCTTGCGGAATGCCTTCGTTTTCATCGATGGAATTGATGAAGGGAAGAAGTGGTTGCCTCCCCCGCCGGTAAACGGCAAGAATGAAAATAAATATGTGATCGAACAGAAAACATGCCGGTTTACCGTTTGGGCGGAAGTTGTTCGTCCTGGGCCGGTAACCATCCGCAACAGCGATATGGGTGTTCTGCATAACATCAATACGCGGGAGATCATCAATGCGGAAAGCGACAGCCCGGTCATGAAGGTCTTGTTCAATTTTGGCCAGCCGGAGGTGGGTGATATCGAGAAAGAAATAAAGCCCCGAAGGGCGCCTTTCATCGGCATTAACTGCGAAGCCCACAACTTCATGTTTGGGTATAGGTTGGCGCTGGAGCATCCGTATGCCGTGGTGGTAGGGGATGACGGAACCTTCTCCCTGGCGGATGTTCCGCCGGGAACTTATACGGTTAAAGCGTGGCACCCGCGCCTTGGGTTCAAGGAGGGGAAGGTGACCGTTACGGCGAAGGGGGCGGCAACGGTGAATTTTGAGTTTTCCAAAAAGTAGGTCGTTTACGGCAATCAACTGCTAAGAGGGGGAAATTATGAAAAAGACAGGTCATTTTGGACTGCGATGGCTATTCGCATTCATAGTCATGATGCTTTGTTTTACGGGTCAGGTTTATGCCGTGGATTATCCGGATATCGCGCCATTGCCCGTGAGAAAGGCTCCGGATCCAAAACAAGTTGAGCTTGGGAAAGCGCTTTTCTTCGACGCTCGTCTGTCGGGGGATGCCAGCATTGGTTGCGCAAGGTGTCATAACTCCGAACAGGGTTTCACCACGAATAACGCGCTTTCCGAGGCATACCCCGGTTCGCAGCATTGGCGAAACGCGCCGACGCTCCTTAACGTCGTCTACAAAGGGAAAAGTCACGGCTGGGACGGGCGGCTCGACGACCTCGACGATATGCTGAGGGACATGATCACCGATTCCATGAACATGAACATGGACATGCAGATGATGCAGGAACGGTTGAAGCAGGACCCGAAAATAGTCGGCATGACCAAGGCGGCGTACGGCGATAAAGCCATGGGGACTTCCGTCAAGGGAGAAATGACCCATTATGTCGCCCGGAACGCGATAATCCAGTTCCTTGAAACCCTTACCTCCAAAAATGTTCCGTTTGACAAGGAGAGCCTGTCGCCGAAGGCAAAGGAAGGCATGGCTCTGTTTAAGGGGAAGGCGGGTTGCATACAGTGTCACAACGGCGCCTATTTTTCAGATGTGAAGCCGCACAATACCGGCGTTCCGGAAAATCCGGAGGTTTTCAAGGATCCGATGCGGCATTTCACGTATGTCGCCTACATGATGTTCATGGGGGTGGATAACCGGATGAAGTGGAGAAGGGATGTCGGGTATTACACCATTTCCAAAAATCTGGACGACCTCGGGAAATTCGTAACCCCCACGCTGCGGGAGCTGAAATATACCGCTCCTTACATGCACAACGGCATGTTCAAAACCCTGGATGAAGTCATAGAGTTCTACAACCAGGGGGGCGGCGAAGACAGGCCGGGGCTGAAAGATAAGGCGATGAAACCGCTTGGTTTGACCACCGATGAAAAAGGTGCGTTGAAGGAATTTCTTCTGAGCCTCAGCGGAGACCCCATCGTCATACCAATGCCAAAAGGGGTTACGGTGAAATACGACCCGATTCCGGATTGGAAGAATAATCCGAATATCAAAAATTAAAAGGGGAGGATGGCAATAATGAAAAAATTGGCTGAATTTAATTTGTCGCGGCTGGTTGCGTTGGCGGTCGCAGGTGTCTTCCTGGTTGGCGGGGATATGGCGGCGCAGGCGGCGGGGCGGGCGAAAGGAATCGACGCGCGGTTGCAGCCGTTGCCGGATCATCCGCCCCTTCCGACGGACAATCCTTCCGGAACGAACGTATTTCCGTCGAAAATGGACGCCAAGCAGGAGCTGGGGTACATGCTCTTTTTCGACCCAAAAATGGGCGGGGATGCCAGCATAGCCTGTTCGGATTGCCATTCCCCGAAAGCCGGGTGGGGGTTCAACGATCCCATCAGCCGCGGATATCCGGGGACGGTTCACTGGAGAAACTCCAACACGGCCTTCAATTCGGGCTATCTTAACAAAATATTCTGGGAAGGGGGAACAACGAGCCTGGAGGCCCAGGCGCCGGTCGCCGCTGAAGGGGCCGTTGCGGGCAATGGTTCGCGGGACATGATGGAATCCCGCCTCCGGTTTTCGCCGGAGTATGTCAAACGGTTTAAGGAGGTGTTCGGTACGGAGTGGCCCAATGTTGAGGACGCGTACGGAGCGATGGCCGCCTTCGAGCGGTATCTGTCGCAACCCAACACCCCTTACGACAAGTTCCTGAAAGGGGATGAAAAGGCCATTTCGGAGAAGGCAAAAACAGGCCTCGCGCTCTTCTCCGGCAAGGCGGGATGCATACAGTGCCACAACACGCCGATGCTGACCGACGAGAAATTCCACGATATCGGCGTGCCCGATGCGCCGGAGTTCGAGGAGAACGGCATGCAGCAGGTGACCTACCGGTATCAGTTGTACGCCAAAGGCTCCCACGAAGAAGATTACCGCACCTTGAAATCCGATCCCGGCATCTATTTCAAGCAGAAAAGGGAAAAGGACAAAGGCAAATTCAGGACCGCACCTTTGAGATATCTCAAATACACCGCGCCCTACATGCATAACGGCACCCTGTTTACCCTGCAAGAGGTGGTTGAGTTCTACAACAAGGGGGGAGGCGTAGACCGCTGGGGCAACAAATCCAAATTGCTTAAGCCCCTCAATCTTACCAAAGATGAACAGGCGGCTCTGGTCGAGTTTCTGCTCACGATGTCCGGGGAAGAGGTAAAACTGCCGACGCCTACATTGCCGGGTTACGCCGCGATGACCGATTGGCAACCGAAAAAATAAGGGAGGGGGAATAGTCATGAATTCAGTGGAAAAGAACGAAAGTAAAAGTGAGGGATGTTTGCAGAAATGCCTTGTCAGCAGGCGGCAGTTTCTGTTTTCCGGGTTGGCGACGGCCACGGTGGCTCTTGCCGGTGTACCCGGCTTCGGTTTCGGCATCAGCATGGCCGAGGCGGCGGTGCTGTCAAAGTATCCGAGGAAGAAGATAGGCAGTCTAAGGGCCCTTAAAACAGATGTACCTGTCCGGTTCGCCTATCCCACCAAGGACATCGAAAATATGCTTGTAAAGCTCGGCGCGCAGGCGGGCGGCGGGGTCGGGCCAAGCAAGGATGTTGTCGCTTTCAATCCGGTATGCACGCATATGGGCGGGCCGCTGGGGGAAAAGTACAACGCGCAATACAAGATTTTGGGTCAATGCCCGTTCCATCAAAGCACCTTCGACCTTACCCGGCACGGCATGATAGTCAGCGGACATGGGACGGAAAGTCTGCCGCAGGTGCTGCTTGAAACGGAAGGGGACGATATTTACGCAACCGGCTTTATCGGCCTTGTCTATGGCCGGAAGAGCAACGTTTAACACGTCAGGAGGATTGAAAAAAAATGTCTACTTCTCATTATATTCCAGATGACAAAGTGCCGCTTCCGCCTCCCGACGCGGAGGTGTTTACCACCTGCTGTGATTACTGCATCGTGGCATGCGGATATAAAGTATACCGCTGGCCACTCGGAACCGAAGGAGGCGCGAAGGCGAAGGAAAACGCGCTGAAAAGGGATTATCCTTTGGGGCCTTTGGCGGGGAACTGGGTCGGCCCAAACCAGCACAATATCGTAACGGCCAACGGCAAGCAGTATCACATCGCGGTCGTGGCGGACGCGGATACCGAAGCGGTGAATCTTGGCGGCGACCATAGTATTCGCGGCGGATGCATCGCGCAGAAGGTGTTTAATCCGAACACGCCGACGCGGGATCGCCTGCAACGCCCCATGGTAAGGGTATTCGACACGCTTATGCCGGTAACGTGGGATTTCGCGCTGGATATCGCGGCGGAAATTTCAAAATACGTGATAAAAAACCACAGCGAAAATGCGTGGGCATGCAAAACCAACTCCTACCAGTTTATGGAAAACCAGTATGCCATTACCCGCTTTGCGCTGAAGGACATCAACACGCCGGCATTCGCGTGGCATGACTCCCCCTGCATCGGCGAGGAATCGGCGGGTATCGCGTTTACCGGGTTCTCCACCTTCGCGCCGAGTTACTGGGACAGGGCCAACGCCGATGTCCTGTTCATTTCGGGCACCGATCCCTTTGAGACCAAGACCATCCTTTGGAACGAATGGATCATGCCGGCGATACGCGACAAGGGGATGAAAGTCATTATGGTGATGCCGAGAAAAACGGCGGGGGCGGCGTATGCCGAAGCCAACGGCGGGCTGTTCCTCGACGTAATTCCCGGCACCGACCCGGTGCTTTACAACGCCATTACCCGTCTCCTGATCGAAAACAACCAGGTGGACATGGAGTTCATAAAGAACTGGACATCCAATTTCAACACCGAGTTGTGGGAAACGGAATCGGGATTCGGTCGCGGCACGCGGAACACGCACTGGCAGTGGATCACCACATGGGGCAAACTCGAAGCCAAGGGTTTCGAGGACTTCAAGAAATGGGTGCTGGGCGAAAAGGAGACCGAGATCGGCAAGGCCTCCGAAATCACTGGCGTTTCGGTCGAAAAGATAAAGAAGGCCGCCGAAATGCTTGCCAACGGGAACGGCAAGAAGAAAGTCTCCTTCGCGTACGAGAAGGGAAACTACTGGTCGAATAATTATCTTGGCACCGCTTCGCTCGCATCGCTTGCGCTGATGACCGGTTGCGGTAACAGGCCGGGAAGAATGTTGGGACGGCTCGGCGGCCACCAGCGCGGCGGTTTGGGCGGGGGCAACTACCCGGGCAACAAATCGCCCGACAAGTTCGGCGGCCGGAGAAGGCTCACCATGGATGTGGACCGGTGGGTGGAGTCGGGCCACGTGCGGTTCGCGTGGGTCGTGGGTACTACATGGGTTTCCGCAATGGCTGGCTCCCAGTCGCAGATGAATACCTTTAGCAAGCTGACAAGGGGAAATCCGCACCAGGTGATGAGCCTGGTGAAGGAAGAGATCATCGAGACCCTGAAAAAGAGGGTCGACAGCGGCGGCATGGTGGTGGTGAACCAGGATATTTACCTGCGGGATCCGATCGGAGCCAAGTACGCCGATATCGTTTTCCCCGTGGCGACCTGGGGTGAAGCTGATTTCACGCGGGCGAACGGGGAACGGAGGCTGCGCCTCTACTCGAAGTTCTGTGATGCCCCTGGCGAAGCCCAGCCCGACTGGTGGATCATCGCGCAATGGGCGAAGAAGATGGGCTTCGAGGGCTACGATTGGAAAGACAGCAACGACGTTATCACCGAGGGTGCGCGTTTCAGCAGGGGCAGGCAGGATAACAACTACGATGCCCTCGCCTGGATGGCCAAACAGAAAGGGGTAAAGTTCCACGATCTTCTCAGAAAGTTCGGCACAACCGGTATTCAGACCCCCACTGTCTTGGTCGATGAAAACTACAAGTATGACCGGCCCGGCGGCGAGCACACGATGCCGAAAGCTATGAAGGACTCGCCGGATCTTCGTCACGGTGGCCTGAAGGTGATCGGCTTGGCGCGTCTCCATGATTCGGAGTGGGATCTGCCGTCAGAGCATTTCGGCGCCCGGTATATTGATCCGAAAAATCTGGTTTCCTTCAACACGCAGTCGGGAAAAGCGAACTGGCTGAAGAGTCCGTGGGATATGTATTCCGATTTCCACGAATACATGTCGCCGAAGGACGACGAGCTGCGGATAACCAACGGACGGGTCAACGAAATATGGCAGTCGGGGTTTGACGACGTTGAACGGCGGCCTTACATCACGCAGCGGTTTCCGGAGCAGTTCATCGAACTGCACCCGGACGACGCGAAAGCGCGGGGAATCGAGAGCGGCGATATGGTGGTTGCCTACAGCGACAGGATCCCCGTGTGGAAAGACCAGCAGATGGGGACAAACGCAAATGATACCAAGTTCGGCGCGCTCTTGAAGAACGGTCATGTCAAGATGACCAGCGCAAGCGTGACCGCCGTCGCGATGGTGACTCCCGCGGTGAAGAAGGGGGTGGGTTTCATGTATTTCCTTCATCCCACCCAGCCGGCCAACTCCCTTGCCGCCCGGATTGTGGATCCGCTCACTAACCAGTACCGCTACAAAATCGGGATTGGCAAGGTGAAAAGGATTGGCGAATCGCCCTACAAGCGCGATTTCCACACCATGACCTTTGTCAGAAGGGATCTCGTTTGATACCACTTGCCATGGAAGCCGTGAGTGGATTTCGATCTATTTCCGGTGGGGGAGGTGTCGGTTCTGGTAACGCTGAAATGGTATCTCCCCCGATGGGGGTAGCCGGACGGGACTTTCATTTTCCCGGCGGTGAGCAGATCGTGGAAAGCTTTATTGAGATGATGGTCAATAATGATGATGGGCGTTTGCGCTCCACCATAATAAAAGCCATTGGAACAATCAAAGCCTGCCGAGCTGAATCCGCGCTCATCCAATGCCTGAACGACCCCGACCCCGATATCAGGAGCGATGCCGCAAGAGTGCTCGGGAACCTTGGGTGCGCGGATGCGGTTTCTCCTCTTGTTGCCGCTTTGCGGGATACCGAACCCGATGTGATCATTTCCGCCCTCGGGGCGCTTTCGATCATCGGCGATTCGCGCGCCGTCGAAGCTATCGCGGAGGCCATGGATTCAAAGACAAGTTTCCAGTACCAGATGGGGGAGCTTGCGGGCGATTTTGCGTGGGATATTCGTGAAAAGGCCGCCGAAGTTTTGGGGCGAATTGCGAGCCCGGCAGCGATCGCGGTATTGTCGGAGATGCTTAAAGACGATGATGCCGACATGATGTATGGCGGATTATTCCGCGCGCTGATATGTACCGGGAATCCAAATGCCTTGGAAACGGTGGCATCCTACCTGAAGGATGCCGACGTTCAGACAAGGAGGAAAGCCGCCAAGGCGGTCGCCATTTCCCGGCTGCCGCAGGCCGCCGAATTCCTGAAGCAAGCCTTGCTGGATGAAGACAATATCGTAAGAATTCACGCGCTCGAAGGCGTTGGGAGTTTGAAGGGGGCGGCGGATATTGTAACGCTCACCTTGATGTTGCACTGCCCCGATGCCCAAGTGAGGGCGAAAACCGCTGAAACTCTTTTTAAGGTTGGAGGGAAGGCGGTGTTAAAGCATATCGTTCCCCTTCTGGATGACGCTTCAGCCCAAGTGCGCGGGAAAGCCGTGGAAATAATCGGAAGCTCCGCGAGCTTGGAATATTCCGATAAGCTTGTCGAAGCCCTGGATGACAGTGACGAAAGTGTGCGCGGAGAAGCGGTTATTTCGCTCGGAAAAACCGGTGATTCAAAGGCTATGGATTCTCTGGTTGCCCAACTGCGAAACAAGAATAAAACCCGCGCCTTCAAAGACGGCATAGTGATTGCCCTTGGAAAAATGAGCCTTCCGGGGGCGTTGGACGCGCTATGGGATGTTCTGAATGATGCGGAGGCGGATGCGAATACAAGGCGGTTGGCGGCCCAGTCCATGAGGTATTTTGAATGCGGGCAGGTTGCGGGAAAAGTCCGGGCCGGGATTTCCAGCGAAGACGAATATACAAGACAAAGTATAGCAAAAGTGCTCCGGTTGCATAAATGCCAGGAATCGGTGGATCTGCTTTTATCCCAGTTGCGTGACCAAAGCGATGCGGTAAAGCAGGAAGCTTCCATATCGTTGGCGATGCATGGAAGGGATGAAGGCCTGGAGGTGCTTCGGAGCATGATTGCCGCCAACAATATGGAAAACATAGGCGAAATATGCAATGGGCTTGCGATCATCAACAACCATAGCTCCATGACCTTGCTGAAAAGGTGTCTCAAGCATGGCGATGCCGCATTCCGGCGCGCTTCGGTAAAGGCGCTGGGCCGGAAGATTTGCGGTGCGGAATGTCAAGCGGTAATGGAGCTTTTTAAGGATGAGGATGGGGAAGTTAGAAGGGAAGCCGTGATTGCACTCGGAAATATTGGGGATGGGAAGGCCTTGCCGGATTTATTTGGCCTGCTTTTCGATATGGAAGGGCACGGTCAGTATTTGAGGAAGGATATCGTTGAGGCTCTTGGAAAAATATCCCCCGCCAAGGCAGTTGATTCGCTTCTTCTTGCTTTGGAGGATGAAAAAATGCGGAACCACCATTGGCTTGCGGTTGAATCCATTGCGGATATTCACCGTCAAATGGAATCTAGCCAAGCCTGAAATAATCCAACGCTCCATGTTGAACGATATCACTCAAATAAGTGATGTGGAAGCGTGTGGGTGCTGTTTGCTCAACATCGGCATCGGTTAAATGAAAAAGAAAGAAGAAGAGAAATGAACTGGGATCGTATATTTGAACTTGCTCGGAGGTTGCAAACCGTGAAGGTAAATAAATTCACTATTTTTCATTGGGCGGTGGCTTCCTATGTCTTCATCTTCGGATTTCTGAAGTGGGGAGTGCCTTTTATCTCGAGGCAAATTACCGGAATGCCTTTCCCCCTGCCGGTGCCGGGCACACTGATGTTCTTTTACGTGGTGCTGATAACCGTAGCCTTTTATTTGTATATCACTTCTTCCGAAGACAAGGTGCGGGAATTCATCGCTCCGATAAAGGGATTTCTCGGGGGTGACTACGGCATACCGGTCCGGAACGCCGTTTTGGTGGTGATTCCCATTCTTGTTGGCTGGCAGGTGTATGACATCTTTGTCCCGAAAACAAGCTCACCGGTTTCGTTGCGGATACAGCACCCATCATCCAATTTCCCGAAAAAAATGGAGTCGCTGAAGAATCCGTATGAAAACCCGGATGATGCGGCGGTGGATGCCTTTATAGAGCAGGCCAAGGCAAACAAAGTGGAGTTCATACAGCAGGTAAAGCCTGATGTGGAAAGTTGGCTTGGAAAAAACCCCGGTGTCCATACGCTCGGGTTCGTTCCATCTGAAAAGATGAAAGCGTTCCTGGATGCGCTTAAAGCCGGCAACGTCGGCAAGGATGTCGCCCGGGCGGCGCTTAAGGAAAAGAATCTTTTCGAGGGGCGGGCGCTATATGCGATGAACTGCCGGGCTTGCCATGGCGATAGCGTTTCGGGCGATGGCCCCATGGCCGATGGTTTCAAATTGAGGCCGATAAATTTTACCGATAACGGGACTATCGAGACGATCGTGGAAGGTTACACCTTCTGGAGAGTGGCGACAGGTGGCCGGGCATTGCCGACGGAAGCCACGCCGTGGGACTCCGCCATGCCAACATGGGAATTGAACCTCACGGAAGAGGAGCGCTGGAAAATACTGCTGGCGGAATATGACCTTGCCCAAAAAACCCCCCGGATACCGGAGACGCATGAAGTTGCGGGCGGCAAGGCTGGGGAGAAGAAATGAAGAACATAACTGCCGGACGGGTGGCAATAACTGATTTTTTTGAGGATAGAGGCTTCATGAAACAGGTCATAGCTGTTGCGTTGGTTTTAATGTTTGCCGGCTTGCATGGCAATTCATGGGCCGCGGATAAACCCAAGAACCCGAAACCGGCGACCGCCCCGCAGATGGTGGAGAAGGGGAAGGCGATATATTTTAAAAGATGCAGTTTCTGCCATGGACTCCTGGGCGACGGGAACGGACCGGCTGCGGATTATCTCGATCCGAGGCCGAGGGATTTTACCTTGGGAACGTTTAAATTCCGCACTACCCAGAGCGGCGAATTGCCGACAGATGAAGACCTTTTCAGGACGGTAAGCCGGGGGCTTTCCGGAACCGGCATGCAGGCGTTTGATAATGAAGTGATCAAGAACGGTCTTACGGAAGAGGAACGGTGGCAGGTTATCTATTACATCAAGACGTTTGCGCAGGAGTTCGCGAATCCGGATCTGGATCCCTATAAAAAGACCGTGGCTCTTCCGGCGAAGGCTGCCGATTATAACGCTGAAACTATTGCAAAAGGAAAAGAGGTTTTTGAAAAGGCAAAATGCTGGGAATGCCATGGAAAATCCGGAAGGGGCAACGGCCAGAAATCGTTCGATAGGAAGGATGACTGGGGGTTTCCGATACGGATAAGGAACGTCACGAACCCGTGGAAAATAAAGGCGGGTTCGCGGGTTGAGGATATTTTCATGCGGTTCTCGACCGGCATTAACGGCACGCCGATGCCTTCGTTCAAGGATTCCCTGAATGATGACCAGCGATGGGCGCTGGCCAACTTTATCAAGTCGCTTCAGCACGAGCCGAACGATCAGCTTGTTCTTAAAGCCAGGCGCATGGAAGGAAACCTTCCCGACGATCCCGAAAACCCGGAATGGAGCAAAGCGGAATATATTGACGTGCGCCTGGCGGGACAGGTTCATGTCGCCCCCCGGTGGCAGAATCCGAGCGTCGAGATATTGTCGGCAAGGGCGATGTACAACGATAAAGAGATTGCATTCCTCGTTGAATGGGATGATCCATTCAAGGATACGGTTCATAAGGGTGAAATGGAGTTTGACCCCAAGGATATTATGAACCCGGGCGCCTATAGCTCTTATGTGGCGGCGAACAAGGTTATCCCGCGGAAACTGGAAACATTCCGTGATTCGGTAGCCATACAGTTCCCGGCAAAACTTACTGAAGGAACCCAAAAACCGCATTTTATGAGGGGCAATTCTTCCAATCCGGTGAATCTGTGGATATGGGAATCGGATCTGAACGAACTGGGGCAGCCATCGGTGAAGAACTCGCTGGCGAACGGATTCAAACAATCGTCCCTGCGGGTGATGGATAAGGAAAGTCAGACCGTGGCCGGGAAAGGCGTTTGGAGCGAGGGAAGGTGGAAAGTTTTAATGAAAAGGCCGCTCTCCACCAAAGACAGCAACGATATTCAATTCGTACCCGGGAAACTGATCCCGGTAGCGTTTAACGCATGGGATGGTTCCAATGGCGAGCATGGGATGATCATGAGCATTTCAACGTGGTACTTCCTCGCCCTTGAGGAAAGCGTACCCGCAAAAGTGTATGTTTTCGCCCTGCTCGGCATGATGGTTTCCGGGTTGGCCGGGTGGTGGCTGGTGCGAAGGGTTCGCAGGGATAATAAGGAGGCCATGTAATGAACAAAATGTTTTCGAGCCGTTTTCTCGCGCCACGCGCCGCGCTCGCCACCGCGTTTTTCATGTTGCTCGGCGCTTCGGCCGCCTGGGCGCTCGAGCCGAACGAATACCGCCAGTTTCTCGGCCTCGATTCGAGGAAGCTCGTCTGGTTCCTCGCGCAGGTCAAGCTGTTCTTCGGCTCGTTCGTACTCGGCGTGCCGCTGTTCGCGGTCATCATCGAATATGTCGGCTGGAAGACGGGGGACGCCAAATACGACAAGCTCTCCTACGAGTTCACCAGCCTGCTGAGCGTCGCCTACGCGACCACTGCGGCGCTCGGCGGGTTGTTCGCATTCGCGCTGTTCGGCCTGTATCCGACCTTCATGAGCTACATGAACGGCATCTTTTACGACGTGATGTTTTTCTACGCGCTGCTGTTTTTCGCGGAAACTTTCACGCTGTATCTTTACTACTACGGATGGGGCTGGCTCTCGGGCCGCGAGCCGCTGGGAAAAAACGCACTTTGGGTGCTGCGCGCGCTTGGCATCGTGATGCTCGTTGTCACTGTCGTGTTCCTGTTTGGTGGCTTCGGGCCCAAGATGCGGGGGGATACGCGCATGTTCATGGCTCTTCTATATATGCTGCCGGTGGCGGGCGGGCTGTTCATCATCCGCGACCGGAAGAGCGCGCATATCTTCATCGGCATCCTGCTCAACGTCGCCGGCGTCGCGATCATGCAGGCCGCCAACAGTTGGGCCGGCTTCATGATGAGCCCGGCGGGCGTGGACAAGGAAGGCGTGCTCACCGGCACCGTGTGGCAGGCGTTCGAGAATATTCTGGCCACGCCGATAGCCATTCACCGCATGCTCGGCAACCTGGCTTTCGGCGGGCTGATCGCCGGCGCCTACGCCGCTGTGAAGTTCATCGGCTCGAAAACCGATGAAGAAAGGGCGCATTACGACTGGATGGGCTACGTCTCGAACGTGGTCGCCATTGCGGCGCTGATCCCGCTGCCCTTTGCAGGCTACTATCTCGGGCGCGAGGTCTATTCGACCAGCGCGGTGATGGGCAACAACATGATGGGCGGCGACTTCTCCTGGACATTCATCATCCAGGCTATACTGGTAGGATCGTTGTTCCTCATCAGCAACTACTACCTGTGGACCGGTATGACGCGCATCCCGGGCGCGCAGCGTTACTACGGCTACATCAAGTACATCCTCATCGCGCTGGTCCTGTCGTTCGCGGTCTGGCTCACGCCGCACAACCTGCCGCTCTCCGGCGCCGAGGTCGGGCAGATGGGCGGCAGCCAGTACCACCCCACGCTCAAATTCCTGGGGTTGATGCCGGCGAAGAACGCGGTGGTCAACCTGATCATCCTGGCGACCTTTTTCAGTTTCCTGCTCTATCGCAGAGGCAACAAGGTGGACGCCGTCTCGATCCGCGCGCAGGGCATGACAGCGAAGATCGTGATCGCGCTGGCGGGCCTCGCGGCCGTGTACCTCACGGGACAGTACGCAGTGTCGCTGTTAACGATGAAGCCGGCGGATCTCGACCTGTCGGCTGACCGTGCGCCCTACTTTCATGTTGTCGGCTACCTGTTGCTCGCGCATTGCGCCGCATCTGTTGTCGCGGTGGTGCTGGCGCTGAAGGATAGGGGCAAGTTCGCGCAGTACATGATGCTGGCGGTGACGGCGTTTAACGTCACCCTGTTCCTCGGCCCGTACGGCTTCGTCGTCATGGAGAAGGCTTCACCCTTCCTGCGCAACGTCGCGGTTAGCCAGTTCATGCAGCTCATCGCCTGCCTGATCCTGGTGTCGGCAATCGACGTTTTCCTGTTCCGCGGCGCGAAGGAGATCGGTCGCCTGCAGTGGGGCAAGATTCCCATGCGCAGTCAGTACGCGCTGTTGCTTCTCGCCTTTATCATCACCATGAACATGGGGCTGATGGGATTTATCCGATCGGGGCTGCGGGGCGACTGGCACATCTTCGGCCTGATGCGCGATACCTCGCCCTGGTCGTTCACGCCAAGCAACTTCACCATGACGCAGATGGTGGGTCTGTCGGTGCTGGTGTTCATGGTAAGCATTTCCTTCATGTTCTGGCTCGGCGGCCTGGCGGCGAAAGGCAAGCAGGCGCATGACGGCAAGGATACAGAGAAGCCACTTGCCGACAGTGCGCGGGAGGTGAAAAATGTTTAAGGCTATCGGCAAGGTTTTTGGCTTCCTGCTCCTCGTGCTCGGCATCTTCCTGTCGATCGGGCATGCGGTGACCTCTCTCACCGGCGGTGAAAAGGCGGCGGCGGGTGCGGTGGAAATCTCACCGGAGGGCGGCGAATCGGTCTACTGGGGCAAGGGGCGCTGCTTCACCTGCCACAGCATGGGCGATCGCGGCAGCGCGGTACGCGGCCCGAACCATGGCGCGTTTGGCGATAAGTTTCCGCTGCCGATGGGCGCGCGCGCCGTCGAGCGCGCGAAGGAGCGGTCGGCGAAAACCGGCCAGACCTACACGGCGACCGATTACCTCGTTGAGAGCCTCGCCGCCCCCGGCGCGCATATCGTCGAGGGTTACAAGAACGAAATGGCGGTCGTCTATGCGCCGCCCATCTCGCTCAACCTGAAGGAAGTCAAGGCGGTCATCGCCTACCTGCAGAGCCAGGGTGGTGATGTAAATCTTGATGCACTCGAGAAGAATCCGAGCGAGATATCGAACAAATTCTTCGCAAAGATAGCGGCGGCGGGTGCGGCCGGAGGCGGCGACCCGGGCGCGGGTGAGCAGGTGTTCGCCAGCAACTGCGCGAACTGCCACACGGTCAAGAAGGGCGAGGGCGGGGGCATCGGACCCGGTCTTGCGGGCATCGCCGCCAAGGGGGTCAAGTTCGTCGAGGATTCGATCCTGCGGCCGTCGAAGTCGATCACGCCGGGCTTCGAGACCTGGTCGGTGACCGAGAAGGACGGGCGCAAGACGGTCGGGCTGAAAACCGGCGAAAGCGGTACCGAGGTCGTTATCACCAAGGCGACCGGGGATAAGGTGCCTATCGCCAAGGCGGAGATCAAGGAAATGGAGCAGGACAAGGACTCGAGCGTCATGCCAGACAACCTCAACGAGGCGATGACCGTCAAGGATCTCCAGGACGTGCTCGCCTACATGATGACGCTCAAAGCCGAATGAGAGGGAAATAGCCGTGGTGATACCGAAAATCAAGCTGGCGATGCCGGAGAAGATCTACCGCTTCGGGTCGTCTGATGAAGAAAGTGCAAAGGAGCGATACATGAAACATACAACACTGTCGGCCACCCTGCTGGCCATCCTGATCATGGCTGCGAGCGGCGCCGTCCGCGCGGACGCCGCTGCGGGAGGAAAGCTCTTCCAGGCGAAGAAGTGCCAGGAATGCCATTACACCAGCGGCCCGGCGAAGGAAAAGACAATCGCCGATCAGCTCGCGAAGAAGGGGCCGGAGCTATGGTATGCGGGCAGCAAGTTCCAGAAGGAATGGCTCGGCAAGTGGCTGCAGGATCCCAAGCCGATCCGCTCGTTGAAGTACAACTCGCTCACCGAGAAGAACGCCGGGAACCATCCGAAGCTTGCCGCCCCCGATGCGGTGGCGATGACCGACTTTCTGATGAGCCTGACCTCGAAGGAGGTGAAGGAGGGCGTAATCAAGCCGAATGCAAGCCCCAAGGGTAGGTTGATATTCACCAAGAACATGCCATGCAGCGGCTGCCACCAGTTTCCCGGTAAGGGTTTCCTGGGCGGCACGAACGGGCCATCGCTCGTAAATGCGGGCGAGCGGCTCAACCCGGACTGGGTATTCGCTTACCTCAAGGATGGCAGCAAGACGTTCAAGCCGGTCCGGCAGATGCCCGTGTTCGCGGGACTGATGAATGAACAGGATATGCAGGCGGTGGCCGAGTTCATCGCCACGTTCAAGAAGTAATCATCGATATGCAACAACGGAGGAAACAGAGATGCACAGATTCGTAAACCACGCAGTGCTGCTGTTTGCGGCAGGCATGCTATTGGGCCCGTCGGCGCGGGCCGCAGACGGCGAGCAACTCTTCAAGTTTTATTGCGCGCAGTGCCATGGGTTGCAAGGCAAGGGCGACGGCCCGAACATCACCGAGGGTTTCCCGGTCGAACCGCGCAACTTCACCAAGACCGATGAGATGAACAAACTATCCGATGCCGACATCCGGAACGTGATTCAGGACGGAGGGCCGTCGGCGAGCAAGTCTCCGATGATGCCGCCTTGGGGCAAGTCCCTCGCCAAGGATGACGTGGATGCGCTGGTCAAACATCTGCGCGTGCTGTGCAAGTGCAAGGGCAAGCAGTGACCGCACTGGTGCAGCCTCGCGGAAGGACGCCCGCCGACTACGTGATCTTCGCCGGCATAGCGGTGAACGCGCTGGTGATCGCGCTGATCGTCTATTTCTACGTCTTATAAAACGGCAAGGGCCGCGTTGCCCGGTGCGGATATCCCGATGAGCGAGTGCGAGCAATCCGGCATCGGCGAGTATCCGTTACCTCATCGACCACTCGGCCTACATCTACCTGCTGGGGTCGGAGGGACGCTTTCTCGCCGCGTTTCCACACGGCATCGACCCGAAGCGGCTCGCCGCGAAAATCTCAAAATATTTGAAAGGCCATCTCCAGTGAGGCTCGCTCGTCCCCGGTTGTCACCCAAGCTCAATTGGCTCGGTGATGTTTGACGCGCCAGATAAGTGACAGCCACTATCGTCCGAAAGCCAAAATGCGGGTAGAGAGCTAATCGAAAGTTGACACCTTATGCATGATATTGATGCACTGATCATCGGTGGCGGCATCTCGGGTCTGTCCACTGCCTGGTGGCTGGCCCAAAGCGGCTTGTCCGTGGAGGTGTGGGAGGCTGCGGCGCGCCCCGGCGGCAAAATCCAAAGCGAGCAGCGGGACGGCTATCTTACCGAGCAGACCGCCTCGCTGCTGCTGAACTTTCGTCCCGAGGTGGCGGATATGGTGCATCTGGCCGGTCTGGAAGCGAAGAAGGCCGCCCGCACCACGGCGGCGGAGGCCAACCGATATCTGGTGCATCAAGGGCGGCTGGTTTCCCTGCCCATGCGCTTGGGCGGTTTGGTGCGCTCACCGCTGTGGAGCGGGCGCGGCAAACTGCGTTTGCTGCTGGAGCCCTTCATCCCGGCGGGCGAACACGAGGGCGAGACGGTCAGCGAATTTATCACCCGCCGCCTGGGGCGGGAGATGCTGGACAAGGTCATGGATGCCTTTGTGGCCGGCATCTTGGCGGCGGATCCGGATTATGCCAATGCCGCCGCTACTCTGCCGCGCTTGACGGCGCTGGAGCGCTGTTACGGCAGCCTGACGGCGGGGGTGTTCATGCACCGGGTGCTGCGCCGCCGCACCGCGTGCCGGGCTGAAACTTTCTCGTTCCAGGGCGGCATGGGTACGCTGATCGATACCTTGTCCAGTAGTCCCGGCGTGCATCTGCGTTCGCAGCATGCAGTGGCTGATCTGGCGCCTGCCCGCAGGGGATGGCGGGTGAGCGCTACCACCCCTCTGGGAGGGCGCAGCGTGACTGCCCGACATGTGGTGGTATCCACTCCCGCTTCGGCGGCCGCGCGCCTGATCGCACCGCTGGATCAAAATATCGCCGGTCTGCTTCAGACCATTCGGTACGCACCCCTCGCCGTGGTACACTTGGGAATGGATCGCTCAGGGGTGGGCCATCCTCTGGACGGCGCCGGTTTCCTCGTGCCGGGCTGCGAGGGATTGCCCCTCAACGGCAATCAATGGATGAGCACCTTGTTCGGGGATCGGGCACCGGCGGGCAAGGTATTGCTGACGAGCTATCTGGGCGGGGCGCGCCGGCCCGAAGCCGTGGAGTGGAGCAACGAACGGCTGGTTGACGAGACCCTCGCGGCGTTGCGCCCGCTGATCGGCGTTGGCGCCGATCCCGAAATGGTGCGCATTCATCGCCACCACGAGGGACTGCCCCTGTATTACGGCGCCCATCCGGCGCTGGAGCGCGAGATCGCCGCAACCGCCCGGCGGCATCCCGGCCTGCACCTGGAAGCCAATTACCTGGGCGGCGTCTCGGTGCGCGACCGCATCGCCCGCGGACGTGCCCTGGCGAGGCGGATACTCATGCAGGAACGCGACGTATCCGCCGTTTATCCCGCCGTGGCTTCGCCGCTAATCGCCGGATTGTGAACCGGAAGGTGCGCCATGACCGAACATGACCTAATATCAAAAGATGAACCCGTCAGGCCGATTCATTCACCGCGCATCGCGCTAGCAGCCTGTCGGACTTGAAGAATCGAAGCGAAAATTCGGCTGGGCGAGGGCAGATTTTGACGGTTTTGCAGGTCAATAGTCGTTCTATTGACCAAAAAAGCGGTGAAATATGCACCGGCCAGGCGAATTTGCAGCCGATTTCCTTTAAGTCCGACAGGCTGCTAGTGGTATTATTTCCGTTGTTATCGGTCTCTTCGTGGGCCGATTGGTATTCCGGTCAGGTTTCCATGCCCCGTTATTGCGAAAATACATCAAGAAACAATGCAGCACATGGAACGAGTTTTCCTTGAACCCGAGCCGGTCGGGAAAACCGGCAACCTTATCCCGCCGCTGCCAAGCTGCTGTTTTTGCTCCCGCGCCAGCCTGATAAGGATATTCCGGCTTGTCTGCACCGGGTGGAACCCTATATCCAGCTTCAATGCCAATGATACGCAGCCATAAACAACATCGTGACGATTACCGCCGTGCCATATTCAAGCGTTTCCTGGCGATCGCGTTGCTGTTCGCCATGCTGCTGGTGGCTGCGGGCATTGCCCACTATTACACCGAACGCAAGCTGGAGCGTTCCAGCATCGAGTTCACCGAGTCCCACAATGTCGCGCAGGCCCATGAAGCCATCAACAATACACTGCGCGGCGTGGTCTCAGACCTCGCCTTTCTGTCCAAGCTCAACGAACTGAGGGATCTGCTCGACAACCCCGGTAACGAACGGGCCATGCAAATGCTTGCGAAGGAGTTTTTGTCTTTCAGCGAGATGAAGCGCGTTTACGACCAGATCCGTCTGCTAGACAGTACGGGCATGGAGGTCGTGCGCATCAATTATGAAAAAGGGAAGCCACTGATCGCACCGGCAGGGGAACTGCAAAACAAGGCCAACCGTTATTACTTCAGTGACATCATGGCCACGGGTTCCGGCCACATCTATCTGTCACCCTTCGATCTCAATATCGAAGGCGAGCGAGTCGAAACGCCGCTCAAGCCGGTCATTCGCTTCGCTATTCCATTACTCGACAAACGCGGGCTGAAGAAGTACGTTTTGGTACTGAACTACATGGGGGAAGGCCTCATACGCAATTTCAAGAAAGCGGCTGCCGGCGTCGCCGACCATATCTACCTGGTCAATGCCGAGGGGTACTGGTTGAGCAGCCCCAAGCCGGAGGATGAATGGGGCTTTATCTTCGAGCACCGGCATTCCTTCTCCAATAGGTATCCTCGCGCCTGGGAGGGTATTCTCACATCAAACAGCGGGGTATTCCAGAATGAAGACGGCTATTTTACCTATAGCACGCTTGATCCCACCGGCATCGTGCGCGAATCCTTCTTTGCCATAATGCCGGGAGCCGAATCTGCGAAGCTGCGCCCTCCCTCCAACGGGCAAGCCGGGTCATGGAAAATCATCTCCCACGTCTCGCCCGGCGTGATGAATCCTGCGGCCAAGGATTTTCTGCGAGACCATTTGATGCTCTATGTCACGGCGATACTGCTGCTGTTTTCGACTTCCCTCATCATCGCACAAACCAGCGTGCGCAGGCAGTTGGCACGGACACGCGACAATTTCCGGCGCCGCATGCTGGAGACATTGGAGAACATGCAATTGCCGTCCGTGACTTTAGACGCCGCCGGGCACATCACGTTTTGCAACCGTTTCTTTTCAGAGCTGGTGGGATGGCCGCACCAGAAATTGATCGGTCTCGACTGGTTCGACACATTCGTTTCGAACGAAGAGAAAAGTAAGGCGCGCGAGGCCTTCACGAAGATGATGAATGGAGAGGCGCCTCCGGCGACCTTCGAAACCCACATCAGAGCCGCCACCGGCGAAACGCGTTTGCTGGTTTGGAACAACTCCCTGTCCCATAGTCCGGCTGGACAGGTGATTGCGCTGACCAGCATCGGACAGGATGTCACCGAACAACAACGTTCCGCCGAACAGTTGCACAAATTGTCATGTGCCGTGGACCAGAGCCCCAACCCCGTGCTCATCACCAACGCCGAGGGTGTTATCGAATATGTCAACCCCAAGTTCACCGAGCTCACGGGTTATACCGCGGAGGAGGCTATCGGGAAGCGGTCCAGCATCTTGAAATCCGGCGAGACAAGCCATGCGGAGTACGGTAAGCTGTGGGAGACCATCACCACCGGCAAGGAATGGCGCGGCGTGTTTCATAACAGCAAGAAAAGTGGCGAGCTATATTGGGAGGCTGCGGCCATTTCCCCCATCCGTAACAGCAAGGGGTGTATCACCCATTACCTCGCCATCAAGGAAGACATCACCGAACGCCTGCAGCTCAGGAAAGAAGTGGAAGCCCGCAACCGCGAGCTGGCGCATGCGCAAACCCATGCTGCCATGGGACGCATGGCCAGCATGGTCGCCCATGATCTCCGCAATCCGCTGTCATCCGTGAAGATGACGCTGCAGATTTTGGGAAAAAGGGCGACGGAACAATGGGGCGAAGAGGCCGGCGAGCTCAAGCAGATTGCTTTGGAACAGGTGCGCTACATGGAGGAGATACTCACCGATCTGTTGCAGTTCTCCCGTCCAGATGACTTGAAGCCGCAGTGGGTGGATATCAACAAGGTACTGGATATGGCGGTTTCCACTACGGAAAGGGAGGTTCATGAACGCGGCGCCAAAGTTGTCACCGAGTACGAGCGGCAACTCCCCACCTTGCATGGCGATCCCACACGGCTGCGGCAAGTGTTCAGTAACCTGATCATGAACGCCATTCAATCCACCGAGGAAATTCATCGCCAGCCGCATATCCTCATTCGCACCGGGGTAGTGTTGGATGAGGGGGTAGCGCCGAAAATCCGCATCGAGATCTGCGACAACGGACCCGGTGTCGATCATTCCCAGATAGAAAAGTTGTTCGAACCCTTTTTTACCACACGGGCAAAAGGAACCGGGTTGGGTTTGCCCATCGTGAAGCGTATCGTGGATCAACACCAGGGTACTATTGATTTTGCCACAGCGCCGGGCGGAGGTGCGTGTGCCATTGTGGTGCTGCCGACCGGCCCTATCGGGACCGACGTGGGCGGCGATGACCAATACATAACGCAATGGCGGGAACAGCACGATGCAGTCTCATAACGTCAAAGGGAACAGGATACTCATCGTCGACGACGATGTGGCGATCTGCCGAACTTTGCAGTTACACTTGCTTGGTCAAGGCTACGAAGTAACCACCGCACACGGTGTGGACGAAGGGTTGACCGCAGCCCTAGCCAATACCCCCGATCTGGTGGTTCTGGACATCCGCATGCCAGGCAAATCGGGTCTGGACGGTTTACCGGAGTTCAAATCGGCCTGCACCGGCACACATATGGTGATGATTACGGCTTTTCAGGACATGGATAGCACCATTCAGGCCATGCAGCGGGGCGCGGACGATTATATCCACAAGCCTATTGATATCGAAGAACTCGACGAGGTGGTGAAGCGGATACTGTCGCCAGGTAACAAGCAGATCGTTCAGACCTACAGCGAGAAGGAGTTTGCCGACACTAATACCATGGCCGGACGCGGCCGTGCCATGAAGGAGGTGTTCAAGACTATCGGTTTGGCGGCGAACAGTCCTGTGACCGTTCTCATCACCGGCGAGAGCGGCACCGGCAAGGAGTTGGTGGCGCGGGCGATTCATCGCGTCGGCCCGAATCCGAACGCGCCCTTCGTGGCTGTGAACTGCGCGGCGCTGGTGGAAACTTTGCTCGAATCCGACATGTTCGGGCACGAGAAGGGAGCTTTCACCGGTGCGGTGAACAGGCAACCGGGCAAGTTCGCCCTGGCCGGCGATGGGGTCATTTTCCTCGACGAACTCAGCGAACTCTCGCCGTCCATGCAAGCGAAGCTGCTACGTGTTTTGCAGGAGAAGGAGTTCACGCCATTGGGCGGAAAGGAGCCGCAGAAGACCCATGCGCGCGTAATCGCCGCTACCAACGCCAACCTGGCCGAGCGGGTTCGTGGTGGCAAGTTCCGGGAGGATCTGTATTACCGGTTGCGGGTGGTGACCATAAAGCTGCCACCGTTACGTGAACGCAAGGAAGACATCATGGATCTGGTGCAGGTGCTACTCTCGCGTATCAACAGGCAAATGAATCGCGATGTCACGCAAGTCTCGAAAGAGGTGTTCGACTGCCTGGAAAACTACGACTGGCCCGGCAATGTGCGGGAGCTGGAGAATATACTGGCCAAGGCTGTCGCGCTGTGCCCGGGAAAGCTGATCACCCGCGATCTGATCAGCGATATTGTCGATCAGGCCGTAGCCGATGCGGAGACCGACAAGCGACCGTTGACCCAATGGAGCCTGGAGGAAGTGGATCGGCAGCATGTGTTGCTCGTGCTGGAGGGCACCCGCTGGCATCGGGGCCGAACGTGTGAAATCCTGGGTGTTTCACGGCCTCGACTCCGGCGGCTGATCAAACACTTCAATTTCGTGATACCGGTTCATGCCGACTTTGAAGACGGCGATTCGGATGAACAAAACTAAGCATTGTCCACAGAATTTTGAACGAAACGCTTGCTTAATATAAGGGATAAGGGGATGTCCCATTTCTTTAAGCTGATTGATTTATAACATAATTTTTCATTTATTCTGGAGCTGGCCTGATTTATGCTTTGTGTCTAATTGAGTCGATCATTTGATCGTCTTGTGGAAGGTGGGTTATCTCCAGCATCTTCCACTTGTGAAAGTGGTGAGAGGTGCCTTCCCTGCCTCTCACCCTTTTGCATTTTGATTTTGCGTATAAATTAAAGGGAGGCCAAAAAAACTAAGCTGGCTATTCCCATTATCCTGCCAATCCCCCACCCCAGTCTTGTCTTCCAGTATGCCACGGGTATGCCAATTCATACTATTTTTTGGTTGAACAAAACTAATCATTGGCCACAGAATTTTGAACGAAACGTTTACTTAAATATAGGGAATAAGGAAATGTTCCATTTCTTTAAACTAATTGATTTATAACATAATGTTTCATTTATTCTGGAGTTGGCCTGATTTATGCGAACAAGACCATGTGTAAGAGATTGTCCGGCTTCGGCGTGGGCATGATTTACATATTCTGATTTGACGTAGCCGGTAGTTAGGTCAGCTCCATGTGCCTTGTGCGTCACCCTATAAAACACACGGGCATCTTCGGACGCCCGTTTTCACAAGGGCATGGAGTTGACTAACGTCACCGGGGAACAAGTGACGGGCGGTAAAACAACTTAATCACCGGCCACGCAACGTGTCGGGGTTTAGATCGCTGCATGATGTGTTATTTGAGGTGGAGATGCGCTGCGCCAAACCAC
>JACREB010000095.1 GCA_016218475.1 Nitrosomonadales bacterium
GCGAAGTGGGTCAAGCAGGGATGGGCGGCTTGCCGTTGCCGCCCAACTCGCAAAAAGCGGAGTTTACATATAGTAAATGAGCATTTTGAGCCTGATTTTAACGCCGCAATGCGCCCTTCAGCGCTTTGTGACACAGTAAGAGTCTCGTCCTTCGCTGCGCGGCTCCTTGCGCTTCATCCCGCAAAAGTGAATTTCTAGAGGTTTCCATAGGGCGGCATTTTACCGCATGGGGCGGAGTTAGCGAAATCGGGAATTTGACTCGTAGGCTGGCGGTAAGCAACGCGAACCCCAGCATGTTCAAACAAACGCTGGGGTTCGTACCTCACCCCAGCCTACGTGCTGGTACGGGAGGAACGCATCTGGCCAAGATCACCCTGCCGGTGTAATTTGCCGCGCAAAGTGCGCAATTGCTGGTGCTTGAGGGTTCTGACAAACGCTTCCAGAGCAGCATGAATAGCCGCTTTCTTGGTGGGAAACTGACCAAGCTGCATGACTTGAGCAAGTAACTGGTCGTCGATTTCAATGTGTGTTCTCATGGGGCTGCATTCTACCGCGAAGGGCGGAGTTAGCGAATTTTGTAGGGTGGCAGACAGGGGTTTCGTCTGCCCACCCTACTCGGCTATAGCTTACAGTTTCCTTCCAACACCTCGCACATCGCCTTACAGGTGCGCTCAACATCGCTCTCATCCATCGCATAAAACATCGGCAGCGAAACGATCTGCCTGCCGACGCGCTCGGCGACCGGGAACAGACCTTCCCTGAAGCCCAATGCGCGATACAGCTTGAACAGGTGGATCGGCGCGTAGTGGTAGCCGATACCGATGTTGTGCTCCTTCATCTTCGCCATGAAGTCGGCGCGGGTGATGCGTTCCGGCAGCACGATCTGGAACAGGTGCCAGTTGGTGTTCTCAAAATCCGCAGGAGGCAGTTGCGCGCCGGTTTGTTTCTCGAAGTCTTTGCCCAACACCTCGAAATAACGCTTTGCCAGTTTGCGCCGCTGTGCGGTGATCGCATCCAGTTGCGCGAACTGCCCCAAGCCAATCGCGGCGGCAACATCGGTCATGTTGTACTTGCCGCCCAGCACGTCCACCTCGATGCCGTCGATACCGGAACGGGTCACGCCTTGCAGGCGGTATTTTTCCGCGAGCTTGGCTTCTTCTTCATTGTTCAGCACCAGACAGCCGCCTTCGGAGGTGGTGATGTTCTTGTTGGCCTGAAAACTGAACGAGACGAAGTCGCCGAACGAACCACCAAATGAACCAATGGGCTTGCCTTTCCAGCTCGATCCGATGGCCTGCGCGGCATCTTCCACCACGCGCAGTTTGTGCTTCGCCGCAATCGCATACAGCCGGTCCATATCCACCGGTTTGCCCGCCAGATACACCGGGATGATCGCACGGGTTTTCGGGGTGATCGCGGCTTCGACCTTATCCAGGTCGATGTTGCGCGTGACCGGGTCGATATCGGCAAACACCGGTGTCGCGCCGACTTCGAGAATCACGTTCGCGGTCGCGACCCAAGAGATCGGCGAGGTGATGACCTCGTCGCCCGCACCGATGCCCGCGATGCGCAGCGCGATCTCCATCGTGCAGGTACCGGAATTGAAGGTACGCACCGTGCGACCTCCAAAATACTCGGATAATTTTTTCTCGAATTCCTGCACCTTCGGGCCGGTGGTGATCCAGCCGGAGCGCAGCACGTCGGCCACGGCAGCGATGGTTGCTTCGTCTATGGTGGGACGGGAGAAAGGAAGGAAAGCGCTCATGGATATGTTCCGTTAAAAAGTTCACAGCCATCCTGGCTGATGCTTCGACAAGCTCAGCACGAACGGGTCGGTGATAGCATTATTCAAGCCCGCGAAATGATGATCACGCCGAGAATAATCACGCCCATGCCGACCAGCTTGGTCGGGTTGAACGCTTCGCCGAGCAGATACCAGGCTGCCACCGCATTCACCACATAGGCCATCGACAGCATCGGAAAGGCGATGCTGACCGGCACGCGCGACAGTGCGAGTATCCAGATGATTACGCTGAGCGCATAACAGAACAGCGCGGCGACGATATGCCACTCGGTTGCCAGTTTCAATCCGATCGGCAGGATGTTCTCCATGCTGAATTCGAAATGGCCGATGACATTGGTTCCCGCCTTCATCAGTATCTGCGCGGCGGCGTTGAGCATCACGCCGATAAAAATCAGGCTGAAACTGATCAGGCTCATCGTGCCACCCTCTCCCCTACCCCTTCAAGGGAGAGGGGATTGTGATTAGCTGCGCTCAATGGTTTCTTGATCACAATATGCTGCGCGTCTTCAAAAATAATCTCCATTTCCAACCCCTGTCCTGAGCTTGTCGAAGTGGCCTGTCCTGAGCTAGTCGAAGCGGCCTGTCCTGAATTTGCCGAAGTGGCCTGTCCTGAGCTTGTCGAAGCGGCCAACTGCTGCAACTGCGCATAAGCATACACCGGCATGATGGCCAGCGCCTCGCGCTGTTCCGCCCATACTTTGGCAAATTCCTCGATGGTGGGAATCCAGCGATGCGGTTCCTGCTGGATGCCGAAAGCCATTTCATCCTGATACTGCACCAAAGTAAAGGTGCGTTGCAAATAAAACGGCAGGGTCTGCTCGTAGGTCATTACCGAATAAAACGGGATATCGGCTGTCACCTCGCCGCGTATCGCCTCGGCGATATGCTTCGCGGAACGCTCCTGCGCCACCGTGTTGTAACCGGACAGGCCGATTTGCGCGGACAACAGCGCAGTCACCGCCAGTACCACCACCGCAACAGGTTTTTTTTCGCGCCACAACAGCAGCATTCCGGCCAGCAAGCCAGCCAGCGAAACCATGGCAGCGGTGGCCAGCCACGGCCCGTAATGCGGATATAGTGCGGCCTGGCTCGGCGTGTCGGCCAGCTTGTCCACATTTGCCGCCAGCCCCATAAACAGCAGCAAGACCGGGATAACCGGGGCAACCTGCCAGAACAACACCCGCACGTTCATCCCGGCGATGCGCTTGCCCATCAGCAAGGCCAACGCGGGAAGCATCGGCAGCAGGTAGGAGGGCAGCTTGGAGCCGGAAATGGAGAAAAACACATAGATGAACACCGCCCAGATCAGCAGGAACCGCTGCGCATCGAATATCGTGTCAGGGGGCTTGCGGCTACGCAAGGTGCGCCACATCGCGTCGAACATCAGCACCGTCCACGGCAGCGCCCCGGCCAGCAGGATCGGGATGAAGTAATACCAGGGCTGGTAGCGCCCCAGATCCTTGGTGGTGAAACGCGTGTAATGCTCGTAGATGAAAAAGCGCTCGAAAAATTCCGGGTTGGCTTTCATCACCAGCAGGAACCACGGCACGGTGATCGCAAGAAACACCGCTAGGCCGGGCAACCAGTGCATGCGCTTCAGCACGCTGAAGTCGCGCTGCACGATGCAATAAATGAACAACGCCGCGCCCGGCAATACCAGCCCCATCAACCCCTTGCTCAACACCGCCAAGGCCAGCGCCGCCCACGCGACCAGCATCCAGTTGCGGGAAGCCTTGATAGCCTGCTCGCGACGGTTCTGAAGGCTTCCGTATTCCTGTTCTGAGAGCGACAACCCGGCAATGCCCAGCGTGAGAAAAAACGTCACGCCCATGTCCAGCGTGTTGATGTGCCCCATCATCACGTACAGCAAACTGCTGGACAGCAACAGCGCGGCATAGCCCGCCGTCTCGCGCCCGAACAGGCGCAGCCCGGCAAACCACACCAGCAGGATGCCGGCAAAACCGGTCAAGCCGGTCCACAGGCGCGATGTCCATTGGTGTTCGCCGAACAAGGTATAGGCGGTGGCCGTCGCCCAATATTGCAGCGGCGGTTTTTCGAAATACTTGAGATCGTTCAGGCGCGGCGTCACCCAATCGCCGCTCGCCACCATCTCGCGCGGAATTTCGGCATAGCGCCCCTCGTCCGGTTTGATCAGCGTGCGGTATTCGAGGTTGGCGAACCAGATCAGCGCGACGGCAATGAGCAGCAGCCAGAAATACAGGATGCGGCCCATTGTTATTCTTATTGTTCTTTCCAGCCGGAGCGCAACTCGCGCGCGGTGCGAAAGGTCTGTTCCAGCCGCTCAGTATCTGCTTCTGCCAGAGCTTCATGCAAAGATTCCAACTCCTCCATATAGCGCCCCAATTCATCCAGCAGCGCATCGCGGTTTGCCATACAGATGTCGCGCCACATTTCCGGCGAGCTGGACGCAATGCGGGTGAAGTCGCGGAAGCCGCTGGCGGCGAAAGACAGCAGCAGGTCGCGGTTGTCGCGCTGCGCCAGATCATGCACCAGCGCGAACGACAACAGGTGCGGCAAATGGCTGACCGCCGCAAACACCGCATCATGCTGTTGCGGCGTCAGTTCGCTCACCACCGCGCCGCAAATCTCCCATGCCTGGCGCACGCGCGCAACCGCATCTTTCGTATTCTCCGGCAGCGGAGTCAATATCACTTTCTTGCCTTGATACAAATCGGCCAATGCCGCGCCTGCACCGCTCTTCTCCGCACCCGCGATAGGATGCGCGGGAACGAATTGCGCGACCCTGCCACCCAGATTCGCGCGCGCCGCAGCCACCACGTCGCTCTTGGTGCTTCCGCCATCGGTGACCAGCGTGTGTGCGCCGAGATGCGGCGCGATGCGCGCCATCAATTCCGCCATCTGCCCGACCGGCGTCGCCAACAATATCAGATCCGCATCGCCCGCTTCGGCGGCAATATCCTGCCCGATGCGGTCGATGATGCCGAGCTGCACGGCCTGTTGCAGCGTTGCCTCGCTGCGCCCGAAACCGACCACTTCGCTGGCGGCATTTGCCTTGCGCAACGCCAGCGCGAACGAGCCGCCGATCAGGCCGGCGCCGAAGATGACGATTTTGCGGAATAGTGGCATTGCCATTGAGATTTCAATTTTTGTTATAAAAATGGGGGCTTCGTGAAATCGTGTGCAGAAAAACAAGGGACGGATCACGATTACTTCGCCAACGCCACCGGATAATTTGGATGTTGCGGATTGGCGATCAACACCTGCTGACGAAGATACACATGTTCTTATTGGGCTGGAGGCGTCTTAACGAGCCCTGCTCAAACCGTCTCCAAAATGCGACTTGTTTCATAAAGCCGCGCTGGAGAAAGCTCCAGGCCATTCGGCCAGCACAGTGCGCCGGCATCAATAAATAACCGTTGGAAATAAATTTCACTTCGAAGCGGTTCAAGTAGCGAGCCATTCCGCTGCAACAGAACTCGACCATCGAATGTGCCTTCCTTGCCATCGGAAAAAATTAACGCCACCTGAAAATCACCCAGATAACGAGCCTCAATAACTTTAATAATCATCCTGATCCGCTCCCGGAATACGTTCCATCGGTTCAAAGTGCTGACCGCGTTCCCAATTTACCAGTAGTTCTTTTTGATGGTGCAAACACCATTCCTTGACGATGGCGGCTGCCTTGTTTGGAATACGCCCCTCGCTGATTTCACCTGTCCGAATATTTACCAACGCCTCAAATCCTTGGTACTCGACGTGTATGTGGGGCGGCGGATGATCGTCGTGCCACATGCGAACAATGATACCGAAAAATACAGACAGAATCTTACTGTGTCACAAAGCGCTGAAGGGCGCATTGCGGCGTTAAAACCTGGCTCAAAATGCTCATTTACTATATGTAAACTCCGCTTTTTGCGAGTTGGGCGGCAACGGCAAGCCGCCCATCCCTGCTTGACCCACTTCGCCCGATTTTGCCTTGCACTGCATCCCTTGATCGCTTTGCGACACAGTAAGAAGAATAGGCACAGTCCCACTCCTTTAGAGTACTACGCCACTTTGAGTTCTTTGCTCAATTCCAACGGGAATAAACCTGCCGCCTTGGCGTCAAGCACGACAATCTCGC
>JACREB010000096.1 GCA_016218475.1 Nitrosomonadales bacterium
GGGAGCGGGTCCGAAAAGCTTTTGGCCGGGCACCCGTGTGAGGTGGCTATTCCCGCCCCGGATGCTTCGCAACGCCGTGTCATAGCCACCACCCTACGGATGCTATTTAACGCGTTGATAATAATATATAAACACAAAATTATTGTCATTTTTTGACATCATTTGACTGGTAAGTGACTAAACCCTGGAAAGGCAATTGCCGTGAAAAACCCCAACGATGACACATTGCTCAAAATGGCGAAAAAAGATGACTCTCCAGAACCCGAGGAGTCCAAGGAATCCAATTTACCGTTGCTCATATTGGTTATAGCAATCTTGCTGTTAGGCTATTTCATCCTGCTCAAATAGCCGGCGGTTAAACTCCGGGGTGCGGTTTTGCAGCAGAATCGCCTTGAAAACCCATCCACCCTGGCTCCCGTGGTACCCGGCCTGATTTCCGGTACAGGCAACCCGGTTTTCACGGGCAATATTTTCACAGGCCCGGCAATCACTTCTGTTTTTTCTCACCCATGCAATTGCTGTTGTTAACTGTACCGTTGGGCATGACCGTGTTGCATAAAGTCGCGCCGGTCAGCGTAGCATTGGCGATATTGGCGCCGGTCAGGTCGGCATCGGTCAGGTCGGCATTCAGAAGTATCGCGCCCGTCAGGTTGGCGCGCTCCAGTTGCGCACCGCGCAGCACAGCTTTGTTCAGGTTGGCATCGGTCAGGTTGGTTTGCGACAGGTTGGCGCGCGTAAGGTTGGCGCGCGTAAGATTGGCTTCGGTCAAATTTGCCCTGCCGAGATTGGCCTTGAACAGATTGGCTTGCGCGAGATTGCCCATGTATAGCTGCGCGCCGGAAAGATTGGCGGAGCCCAGGTTGGCCTCGGCCAGCGCAGCATTCATGCACACCGCCTGCGGCTGGATCGCGCAACCGTTGACAGAGCCTTCTATCGCATCGGCCTGATCAACCTTGGCGATTTTTCTGGCGGGACAATTCGCGCCGCTGTTCAAGACGCCATTCGGCATCGTGGTGCGGCAAAAAGTAGCCTTGCTGAATTTTGCGCCATCAATCTCCGCGTCGGTCAGATTGGTGTCGGTCAAATTGGTTTCGCTAAGGTTTGCGCCCTTGAGCTTGGCGCCCGTCAGGTTCGCTCCGGTCAGGTTGGCGCCGGTCAGATCGGCTCTATACAGCGTGATGCCGGTCATATCCGCTTCGGTGAAATTGCCGCCCATCAGCTTTCCGTTATAAATATTCGTCCCCTTGAGGTTGGCCTTGGTCAAGTCGGCGCGCGACAGGTCGCCCTCGAAAATATTCGCTTCCTGCAAATTCGCCTGCGCCATGCTCTTGCCGGAAAATTCCGCATGCGGGCATTGCAAATTGGGCATGGCCGAGCACGCTGCCCAGCTTGTATTTGTGCCCAGTAAAGCCAATAAAAACAGGAAGCTCAACAATATTTTCTTCAAGATAATCTCCAGTGAAATTTAGGGGAATAGCGAAAGTTCATAAAAACGGCGCACAAAACGTGCGCCGTATATTCCGACAGGCAATCCACCGGAAAGTTCACAACTGCGGGTGGGCACGCTCCAGTTTGCTGTGTAACTTGTTGAGCGCGTTCAGGTAAGCCTTGGCGGAAGCCACGACGATATCGGTATCCGCGCCCTGCCCGTTGACGATCCGTCCACCCTTGGCGAGACGCACCGTCACCTCGCCCTGCGCATCGGTGCCGCTGGTGATGCTGTTCACCGAAAACAGTTGCAGCTCGGTGCCGCTGTGCACGATTTTCTCGATGGCCTGAAACGTCGCATCCACCGGCCCCCCGCATTGCGCCTCGGCCTCGTGTTGCTCGCCGTCGATACTGATCGCCACCTTTGCCGTCGGCAATATTCCGGTTTCGCTATGGGCGCGCATGAAAACCAGGCGGTAATGCTCGCTGACCTGCGCAACCGCCTCATCGCTCACCAGCGCCTGCAAGTCCTCGTCGAAAATCTCGTGTTTGCGGTCCGCCAATTCCTTGAAACGCTGGAATGCGGCATTGAATGCCTCTTCCGAAGCAAACTCGATATTCAGCGCGGTAAAACGCTGGCGCAACGCATTGCGCCCGGAGAGCTTGCCCAGGGTCAGCTTGTTGGCATTCCAGCCCACGTCTTCGGCGCGCATGATCTCGTAAGTCTCGCGGTGCTTGAGCACGCCGTCCTGATGGATGCCGGATTCGTGCGCGAAGGCATTCGCGCCAACGATGGCCTTGTTCGGCTGCACCGGGTAACCGGTGATACTGGAAACCAGTCTGGAAGTCGGCACGATCTGCGTGGTGTCGATGCGCGTGTCGAGGTCGAATATGTCGCGCCGCGTTTTCACCGCCATCACCACTTCCTCCAGCGAGGCGTTGCCGGCGCGTTCGCCCAGACCGTTGATGGTACACTCGACCTGGCGCGCGCCGTTCATCACGGCGGACAGGGAATTCGCCACCGCCAAACCCAGATCGTTATGGCAGTGCGTTGACCAGATCACCTTGTCCGAATTGGGCACGCACGCGATCAATTGCCCGATGCGTTCGCCCCATGCGGCGGGAATCGAATAACCCACCGTATCCGGCACGTTCATGGTTTTTGCTCCCGCCTTGATCACCGCGTCGAACACGCGCACCAGAAAATCCATGTCGGAGCGCACCGCATCCTCGGCGGAAAATTCCACGTCGTCGGTATATTCCAGTGCCCACTTCACCGCGCTGACCGCGCGCTCCAGCACCTGATCCTCGCTCATGCGCAACTTGTGCTGCATGTGGATCGGGCTGGTGGCGATGAAGGTGTGGATGCGCCCCAACTTGGCCGGACGGATCGCTTCACCGGCACGGCGCACATCGTTCTCCCCGGCGCGTGCCAGTGAACACACCGTGGAGTTTTTCACGATTTCGGCGACTGCCTTCACCGCCTCAAAATCGCCCGTGCTGGCGGCGGCAAAGCCCGCCTCGATCACGTCCACGCCGAGTTTTTCCAGTTGGCGCGCAATGCGGACTTTCATTTCCCTGGTCATCGCCGCGCCGGGACTCTGCTCGCCGTCGCGCAACGTGGTGTCAAAAATAATCAATTTGTCTGTCATGATAAAAATTCCAATGCAAATAGGTTAAACCTGCGCAACCGATATACGGTTTGCGCGCTCACTTCAGGTATGGGGGGTGCGATTAGCGCGCGCCGCGCAGCAGCAGCGCAGCCAGCAGGCTGAACGTGGATTGAAGTGTTGCGATGTGCGTGGAGAAGTGCATGAGCCGGAATATAACGAGTTTTACCGGCTCACGCAATGGGCTGTTGTTTTTTGCGCAGACGCAACAGCCACAGCACGTAGCCGGACAAGGCATAGCCCAGAAACAACGCAAACAGCACGCCGGGCGGATAGCTGGAAACCAGGATGAAAAACAGCGCGATCAGGAAGATCATGATGAACGGCACGCTCTTGCGCATGTTCAGGTCTTTGAAGCTGTAGAACGGCAGGCTGCTGACCATGCTCAATCCGGCAAACACCGTCAGCGCCGCCGCATACCAGCGCACTTCCTGTCCGGTAAAATGGTTTTCCAGCATCACCCAGACAAACCCCGCCACCAAAGCGGCCGCCGCCGGGCTGGGCAAACCCTGAAAATAGCGTTTATCGACCACGTCGATGTTGGTGTTGAAGCGCGCCAGGCGCAACGCGGTGGCGGCGCAATAAATGAATGCGGCGAACCAGCCCCACTTGCCCAGCCCTTTCAATGCCCATTCGTACACGACCAGCGCGGGCGCGACACCGAACGAAACCATGTCGGACAGACTGTCATATTCCGCACCGAATTCGCTCTGCGTGTGCGTCAGCCGCGCCACGCGCCCATCCAGCCCGTCCAGCACCATCGCGATGAAAATCGCGACCGCCGCAAATTCAAACCGGTTGTTCATCGACTGCACGATGGCATAGAAACCGGCGAACAATGCACCGGTGGTGAACAGGTTGGGCAACAGGTAAATGCCGCGCCTGCGCAGGTTCATCGGCTTGCGGGTATCGAATTCGTCCATGCGTCTAGGCTATCGGTAATGGTTCAGTTTGAAATTAAATGACTATCTTTAATTTCTTTTTCATACACATCAATAACTTTGTCGGCTAACGCCATAAGAGTACGCGAAACACTTTTGTTAATCGGGGGGCTTCCGCGAAAGAATCTCACGATATGCACTTTTTTTAGGTTGTCTTTAACAAACTGAACTGCCTCTGCATAATCTAAATCTCCGCTTACTAGAATTAGTTTGTCGCATTTCTCGTGATACTTAATCATATTATATTCACGGCCAATGCAACATCCACACCTTTTTCGCCAAGGTATTCTTGTTTAAAAGCGTCAATTCTGACAATGCCTTTCCGCACCATTTCAATCATTGGGTATTTGACATTTCATCATAGCGATGAAGTTGCTTTTGATATTTCTGCGCTTGATCTTCTGACCATGAATGAGCCTGTTTAAGTGCGTCTTTTGCTATTGTATCAAGCTCACCTGATGATTTTCCTTGGTTATCTTTTTCTATAAAGCGCCGTGCTTTTTCAATTGTAAGGTGAGGAGTGCTCAACTTTTGTGGCTGATACCAATAAACACGAATAAGCTCATCATTGGCTTCAATCAACGCAGAAAACAACGAGTCCCAATTGATCTGGCTCTCTGTTAAGTTGATATTTTTCAAAGAATAAAAAAGATTCTGCCCATCCACAAACACTAAAGTTTTTTTCATTTTTTCATAACCCAAAAAGATCGAGGGCGACAATATAAATACTGTCGCCCTCTAGTTATAGACCCACAAATTGGGTCGCGGATATTCTTAGTACAGCCCCACAAATGAGCGTTGGGTTACTACTGATCTGCCGCTATTGTAATAAAGCATTTTCATTAAAGCAATACTTATTTACTGGTAACTAAATTTCAAACTAACGGGCATAGCAAAGATGCCACTCCCGATAATGAAACCCGCCATGCCCGTTTCCCCCTATCCAACTTTCCCCCGCAAGCGGGATAACCAGCGACTTGGCTGCGGTTGTTTGCAGCCTAGTCGAATGGCTAGTTGTTTCACCCAGAAAGGGCAAACGGCTCGCTTCGCGAGTTTCACGTTAAATCACTGCCAAGCTATCAGCTTTGCGGCAGTATCGCCAGAATAGCGGTCGTCGCCGACACCTTGTCTCCGATGCTGACTTTCACGGCGGCATCCAGCGGCAGGTACACATCCACGCGCGAACCGAAGCGGATAAAACCGTAGCGCTGGCCGCGCGCCAGCACGTCACCCGCCTTGACGTAGCACAGGATGCGCCGCGCGATCAGCCCGGCCACTTGGACAAAGGTCACGATCTGCCCGTCCGCGGTCTTCAGCACCACCGCATTGCGTTCGTTCTCCGTGGAGGCCTTGTCGAGATCGGCGTTCACAAACTTGCCGGGAAAGTATTGCACCTTCTCCACCGTGCCGTCCGCCGGGCTGCGGTTGGAGTGTACGTTGAACACGTTCATGAATACGCTGATCAGGATCGCGTCGCGTTGCCCGTACGGGTCCTGCGTGCGCTCGACCTTGATGACGCGGCCATCGCACGGCGACAGCACCGCACCTGCATCCTGTGGAATATCGCGCGGCGGATCGCGGAAAAATTGCACCACAAACAGCACGACGATCCACGCCAGCAGCTCGGGGATGCCGCCGGTAAGGCCGGACAGCAACAGCGCAATGGCGATGGCGCCAAACAGAAACGGCCAGCCCTCGCGGGCGATGATGGGGTGGGGATAGTTCATTTTAGCCTGTAGCTTGTAGCTGGTAGCTTGTAGCACATTTCTCCTGGCAACTCTCCCGCAGGGAGATGGAAGCTACGAGCTACAGGCTACAAGCTACAAGCTTAGTTTTTCGACTGATCAACCAGCTTGTTCTTGCCGATCCACGGCATCATGGCGCGCAACTGTGCACCGACTTTTTCAATCGGGTGCTCCGCATTCAGGCGGCGGCGCGCGGTCATTTCCGGGTAGTTGGTGCGGCCTTCCAGGATGAACTGCTTGGCGTAGGAACCGTTCTGGATATTTTTCAATGCCTCCTTCATCGCAGCGCGGGCTTCGTTGCCGATCACGCGCTGGCCGGTGACATATTCGCCGTATTCCGCGTTGTTGGAAATCGAGTAGTTCATGTTGGCGATGCCGCCCTCGTACATCAGGTCGACGATCAGCTTGAGTTCGTGCAGGCATTCGAAATAGGCCATCTCCGGCGCGTAACCCGCTTCGGTCAGCGTCTCGAAACCGGCCTTGACCAGTTCCACCGCGCCGCCGCACAACACGGCCTGTTCGCCGAACAGGTCGGTTTCGGTCTCTTCGCGGAAGTTGGTTTCGATCACGCCGCCCTTGGTGCCGCCGTTCGCAGCCGCGTATGACAACGCGATGTCTTTTGCCTTGCCGGACTTGTCCTGATACACCGCGATCAGGGTCGGCACGCCGCCGCCCTTGAGGTACTCGGAACGCACGGTATGGCCGGGGCCTTTCGGCGCGATCATGATCACGTCCACGTCCTCGCGCGGCACGATCTGGTTATAGTGGATGTTGAAACCGTGCGCGAAAGCCAGCGCCGCGCCCTTCTTCAGGTTCGGTGCGATCAGTTTGTTGTAGGTTTCCGCCTGTTGCTCGTCCGGCACCAGGATCATCGCGACATCGGCATTCTTCACCGCGTCGGCGATTTCTGCCACCTGATGCCCGGCACTGACTGCCTTTTTCCAGGATGCGCCGTCCTTGCGCAAACCGACCGTCACGTTAACGCCGGATTCCTTCAGGTTCTGGGCATGGGCATGTCCCTGCGAACCGTAACCGATGATGGTTACCTGCCTGCTCTTGATCAGGGAAAGGTCTGCGTCTTTGTCGTAATAAACTTTCATGTTGCCCTCTTTGGTAAAATAAAAAATTAGCTTGTAGCTCGTAGCCGGTAGCAAGTAGCTTTGGGTGGCTACATGCTACCAGCTACATGCTACCAGCTCACAACTTCAAAATCCTGTCGCCGCACCCGATGCCGGAAGCCCCGGTGCGCACCGTTTCCAAAATCAAATCGCGCCCGGCCTTTTCCAAGAAGCTGTCCAATTCGGCGCATGCGCCGGTCAACTCGATGGTGTAGGTATGATCGGTTTCATCGATGATGCGCCCGTGAAAAGTATCCGCCATGCGCTTCAATTCTTCGCGCGCAGCGCCTTCGGCACGCACCTTGACCAGCATCAGTTCGCGCTCCAGATGTTCGCCCTCGCTCAAATCCATCACCGCCGCGACATCCACCAGCTTGTTGAGCTGCTTGTTGATCTGTTCGATCACCGCATCCGAACCGCTGGTGACGATAGTCATGCGCGACAGGGTCGGGTCTTCGGTCGGCGCCACAATCAGCGATTCGATGTTATAGCCGCGCGCCGAAAACAGCCCCGCCACACGCGACAGTGCCCCTGCTTCATTTTCCATTAACAGAGAAATAATGTGCCGCATTATAATTGCTCCGACAGGATGATTTCCGACAAACCCTTGCCGCCGGGAACCATCGGGAACACGTTCTCCGTCGGGTCGGTCATGAAATCCATGAACACCAGATCGTTCTTGCGCGCAAAGGCTTCCTTCAATGCCGGCTCGACATCCGCAGGTTTTTCGATGCGCATGCCGACATGCCCATAGGCCTCGGCCAGTTTGACGAAGTCCGGCAGCGCCTTCATGTAAGTCTCGGAATAACGGTTGCCGTGTAAGAATTCCTGCCACTGCCGCACCATGCCCAAATAGCCGTTGTTGAGGGCGATAATCTTGATCGGCAGGTGAAATTGCTTGCAGGTGGACAGTTCCTGGATATTCATCTGGATGCTGCCCTCGCCCGTTATGCAAGCGACC
>JACREB010000093.1 GCA_016218475.1 Nitrosomonadales bacterium
ATCCTGCCGCAACAGGCTGGGCGCGAGTTTGTAATAGCGGAAACCGCCGCCCCCTTGCCAGTTCACCGCCCCGGAAATGCCGCCCTTATCCTCGCCATCAATCACCTTTTGCAGGCGCGGGATGATGTGCGTGTGGCAATGTTCGCCCAGCTCCACCATGATCCAGCGGCGACCCATTTTGTGCGCCACCGCGCCGGTGGTGCCGGAACCGGCGAAGGAGTCGAGGACGAGGTCGTTGGGATTGGTGGCGATGCGAAGCACGACCTGAATTAGTCGCTCCGGCTTTGGAGTTGAAAATTTATCAGTTCCAAATAGCGCCAGTGTTTCTTTTGCAGCCTCCTGGGTGTGCCCTGCAAGAGTGTGTTTCCACATGGACATCGGCATCATGCCTTGCTGAATTTCGGTGAAAAAGTTTTTAAGCCTTGGCGTACTAGATTTTCCATTAGCGCCCCACCAAATTCTGTTCTCAGCAGCTTTCTGCTCATGAACATCACGAGACATTGCCCAAACACGCGTTTTCTTAGGCCAAATTTCTTCGCCAGTATTGGGTTGCGTAATTGGGTAATATAAGTTTGGTCGTTCGTCAGCTGTATATCGGCATGTGTAATCCATTGATTGCCAACCACCACGAGGATCATTGTCTGGATTTTTATACCTGCCAGATTGATCCTCTGTTAGCTCTAATAGATTTCTGGAAAATGCTGAGCTTTTTCGGTACACAAGTATGTGGTCATGCACATAACCAAAATCTTTCGTATCGGGTGGCGGCGAGAACCGTTTCTCCCAGGCAATATCACACAAAAAATTAGGACGCCCGAATACCTCATCACACATTACCTTCAGATAATGCGCCTCGTTGTCGTCAATCGTGATCCACAGCGAACCATCTTCCGACAACAACCGCCGGATAATCTCCAGCCGGTCGCGCATCAGCGACAGCCAGATCGAATGCTCCACCCCGTCGTCGTAATGCGTGAACGCGCTGCCGGTGTTGTACGGCGGATCGATAAACACGCACTTCACCTTCCCCGCAAACTCCGCCTCCAAAGCCTTCAACGCCAGCAGGTTGTCGCCGAAGATCAGCCGGTTGTCGAAGATGTCGCTATCCGTCACCCGATGCTTCGCGTGATAACTCATCAAAGGGTCTTCCAGCAAAATGCGCGGCTCCAGCTTGGGCCGGTTCTCCTTGCCGATCCAGGTGAGTTCGAGTTTTTGTTTTTTTGAGTGATTCATTTTCTGGCGTTCCAATCACACACGAATCGGGGTGGGGGTGCGGGAATCATTGCCCGGAAGCCCGTTTCAAATTCGGAAATTCCAGTATCAAGTGATGGCAGGAGAATTTCGACGGATAGGCCTTGCCTGATGGAATGTTTCGAGTATGGCGAGATAGCCTTTGGGGGCGGGAAGAAAAGGCCGGATGAGCTTCTAATTTACACGGCGTTTTTCTGGCAATGTTCTGGAAAGTGTCGCCTGTCGTGCCGGACAGCAGATAGCCGAGCTCGGACACCGCTCCCGAAGTTTCCAGAACCTTTGCTTCCATAGGCCACATAATCCGCTCCTCTTTGCGAAGAACGAATGCGATGTCATATTGGGGCGGTTGGGCGGGAGGTGGTTGCATGGTCTCACGCTCGAAAGGGCCATGTTGAATATAAAACGGTTCATCGCCCGACATGGCGCGGTCAATGCGCGGAGCAAGCAGTTGGGTGATGCTGCGCTCCAAATCCTGTCCATCCACGGATGGTTTTTCACTTCGCATCTGGTCATATCCGCGCCAGACGAACCCGAGCATGATTTCAGATTGATCCCTGCACCATGCAGATGAAAGACTCAGGAACTCAGGCGACGGCGCTGTTATGCGGCGGTGAGAATGCACCCGCTTGCCCGCGCTCAATTCCGAACCCCATCTTTGGCGTTCTGCCAGCTAACGAAATCACCCGCGACTTCGTCCGCATCGTGCAGGCCCATGCTGCGAGTCCAGTAGCGGCGGGCATCCGGCTTGAGCATGAATATGGTCGGCACACCATCGCGGTAGTCATATATCCTGACCACGCGCTGGTGATAGATGCTGCCGCCCAACGACTTCCTGCCCTGCAACCAAGTCCGGTTCAGTGCTTCAAGCTCGTTCAGAAGCGCTGATGTTTCAAGTGATGCCACTTGGAACTTTTTGTTGGATGGCTGGTTCAGTTCGAATGCAATCAGGCGATAGGGGAGAAAATCCTTTCCCGCCTCCTGAAAAACTGTCGCGCTGATATGTTTATCCTGGCCAAAGCCGGCCTTCAATACGCGACTGAAATACTCGCAATATGCTTCTAATTCCGGTTCTTCCGACGACTTGGCACGGCGCTGTGTGCGTTGACGACCGGGAGAATTAGTATCCCCCTTGAAGTCCGGCAACGTGACGTTAAACAAGTCCTCGATGAGAACCCATTCCGCATCCTTGAATTCGAATGCTTCTCGAATGCGCTGATCAATATCTGCTGAGTATTGGATACCGTCCAATATTCCTGAACGCACTTCAGGGATGGGTACGCTCAACACTTCTTCTTTAAGCGGTTCGGGGCGATAGGAAGCAAATCGACCACTCGTCAGGAGCAAAAAATAGACGGCAAGTATGCTGTTATAGCTAAGGCATGCAGCTTCAATAATCCCCTGTTGTTCGGCAGGCACATGAATAGTTATGTAGCTTTTTGTACAAAGAAATCCTTGACCATCTTTTCTATTTTTTGTCAGCTTGGCCTTAAAACGTGAAACGTCCGTGCGCCACCCTTTCTTAATGAGTAATTGTGGGTAGGCGAATGCACTTAAATCTGTCGATGCTTTCGAATCAGTAAATGCTTCATTATTTTTTTGTAAATTGTCAGATTTAAGGTAGAGCAGATCATCTGCCGGAAAATCGCCATCCATCAGTATCAGTCGACCTAATAATTTTGGCTGGTGCTTCTTGCGATCACCAAAACAAATTCCGTCTCTTGTTTTAATTCCGATCTCGGCATCAAGACCGGAAAGCGTATCGTAGGACTTCAGCCGTTGAACGAGTGACCTGTCACGTCTATCGCCCCACATCAAAACCGTCCAAATATCTGCATCACTGGCCGCCTCTTCCGGGCGTATCCATTTAACATCCTTGGATTCCACGATAATTTCAAACTCATCGGCCAATTCTTCCGTCTGCTTTGGACTGGTGTAGGCAAACCGCTCATTAGCGGGTACTGGGCTAAAAGTAACCACACACGATGGCGCTACCGAAGTCTTGGTTGCATGGGTTTTTCGGTTGAATACCTTGAACCGTAAGGCCGACAGATTGACAACCTCTTCAGTTTGAAACGTAGTGAAAAATTGTTTTCTGAAAGCACAGGCAGGTGCGCCTCGATGGAATAACAACGAGCTGGCGGACTGAATCATCGAAATTCGCCCGTCCGGTTTTACGAGTGCCGCCGCTTTGGGAAGGAACAGATTCCCGATGTCCTTATTTGCCAGCGGCCAACGATGTTCAATATCCTTTGCCCACTCCTTGGCGGCAGGTGTTAAAAGATTCCTAGCCCAAGGCGCATTACCGATGACAAGATCGTAGCTGGCCGCATCTTCCTTCGTGCGGAAGCCCGGTTGCAACTCCTCGAAAAAATCCGAGTTAATTAGCCGCTGTCCACGCATCGCGGGGAAAACTACTTGAGTCCAATAATGCTTCGGGTCAATCTCGTCGCACATGGCCAAATAGAGGCTGAATGATGCCACGCGCACGGCATGGGGATCTTTATCCACACCGAACAGATTTTTTTCGAGAAGTTTCCTAAGAGTTGGTGCGCTCACTGCTTGCCCAGGGTGCGCCCGTTTCCAGCGATGAATCAAGCGTTGAAAGGCCTTCACCAGGAACACGCCGGAACCACATGCCGGGTCAAGAATTTTCAGGTTCCATTGATCTCCATCCCATGGCAACACCCGGTCAAGGATGAAATCCACCAAATGCTGCGGCGTATAAAATATCCCCTCACCCGAAGCGCGCTCCGTGACAAAAGTTTCGTAGATGCTGCTGATGAATTCGAGCGGAATAGCATCGAAGGAATATTTCGGCCACAAGCAGCGCTGACCGCTTGGCATATCCAGATCGCCACTGATGAATTGCCGCAGCAATTCGAGGTGCTCTGGTTTGACCACGCTTTTCTCGGCTCTCCATCTGCGTTCACGCTCCTGCTGCGTATTTCCCTTTCCGGGAAAGAGGTCACCGTTAAATTTGGTATTCAGCCAATCAAAAAGGCGATAAGTTTCATTATAATTTTCCAGGATGCTGTGCAAGTCCTTGTGCTCTTTTTTCAGAACACCTTCTTCGTGGAGTGATGCCAGCTTGTTACGGTTCAAGGCGGCATTGCCTTTGGAGTCCTTTCGGTCAAACAGGAATTGAATGAATACGATACGCGCCAGGAGATCGTGACAGACATCGTTGTCAGTTAAACCCGCTTCCTGAAGCATTTTTCGAAGATGGCGGAGATTTCCCAGCAGCATCTGATCGGCGCGTTGGTCGCGGTTAAACCTCGCCGAACGCTCACGAAAGAATTGGCCTGAAACCAGATTTATCCAGTGAAGTATTTGAGTGGCATGTTGGGTGATATTGCCGGCATGAGAGCCCGCAAGATCGGCATCCGATAATTGGTGCACCACATAGTCGCCGATGGGTCGCGCATCATCAGGGGGTTCGCAGCAGGTCCATACCCGCAGCAAACCTTGCTCAATGGTAACCACTGTCGGGCTATGGGAGAAATTCCATGCCAAGCGCTGGAGTTCCCGAAGGGTTGCATCACTTGCCTTGCCATTGAATTCTGCGACAACAGCCAAGGGTGCTTCGGTGACTGTTGTCTTGGAGTTGCGCAACAACACTCCAATTTTTACGTTTGGAGAGCCGGGTTGCAATGCGATGGCTCTTCGAATTTTGGCCTCAACCAACTCGGCGAAAATGCGGCCTCCTTCGCCAGAAGGATTGCGAATCTCATCTGGTGACGGCCAACCCAATTTTTCGTGAACTAATTTAAGTGACATATCCTACGGTCTCTTTGCGATCCGTGGTGTCACTCTCGACCTTCGTCCAGCCTATTTGACTTAATGTTTTACGGCCTACCATGATGCTCTCCCCAATGCTCGCACATTTTACCCTACTGACAGGCTCATTATCTGAGCTTGTGGCATTTCAATTCTGTAAAGTTTTGCCATCTGCAAGTGCCGGAAACTCAAGCCCCTCAATCTCCTGCAACGATTTCCCCGCAATCCCCTGCAAGTCGCCGTACATCCCAACCGTTGCCCCCATCACGCGCTCAATCTGTTCTTCGCGCTTGGCCCATTGTTTCATGATGGCTTTCCTTCCATAAAGTTGCTGCGCCGTTTCCCAGTCAAATAAAAAGCATCTGAATTATATGTGTTTCTTCAGATATGCCGTTTTCGAGTCACGTAAAAATCCTAGCCCCAGCAAGGCAGATATTCGGTAAATTTTGATGATGTCGCATCAGGATCATTTTCGCGACGCCTCTAATTCTGTCCGCAGATTTTTTTCTTGCCAGCGTCATTCCTTTTTCATTTCGGCGAGCTTCCGCCCTTTTTCCGTGAGCCGGTATTTCTGCTGGCTGCTGCGGGGTTTGTCCGGGATGGTCATTTCCACCAATCCAGCCGACAGTAGCGACGCCAGCACCTGGTTTCTGAACTTGGTCCTGTTCGTCCTGCCGAGAGCTGACATAAGCTCGCTAATCGCACTGTCAGCCATGCATTTCCGCATAATTTCAACTTGGTCCCGACTTAGTCCCGACTTGGTCCCTGACTGTCCGGAAACTTCCAGGATAGCAGCGTCATGCGCTCCTTTTTTTTCTACTTCCGGACGGAGAAAACAGATGGTAAACCAGTGTTCAGAAACGGTTATCTGCGGTTCGGTAACGCCATATCCCGCGCAAAGCCTGCGGATGCGACGAATGCCGGAGCCGATATGCTCCACCGCCTCCATGCGGTGCAACATGCCAAACAGCAGCGGATTGCGCGGTATGCTTTTTTTGCCCAGATCGGCTTCCGTCATCCCGGCGGGCAGTCCGCCGGGGCTGACGATTTCCACCCGGTCTTTGAAGATATACACCTGCACGTTGGCGGTCGAGCGGTAATCCCGGTGCGCAAGGGCATTGACGACCGCTTCGCGCAGTGCTTCTTCGGGAAGCTCCGGGCGCTCTTCGCGCTTGACGTGTTTGATAATCAGTTCGACGTTGATCTTGGAGAGAATGTAGGTGACGACGGCATCTATCATGGTGTAGATGTTGGCGGGAAAATTCTGCCGGTCGAGGATGCGCACCTTGTCCGTGCCGAAAAACAGGGCGCAGGCAACATTGGCGCTGGTGTTGAATTTTTGAATGTCTGTGGCCAGCAACCAGGCGCCGGCATGGGTCATCCGGCCATCATTGAGAAGGTGCAGGTTTTTCAACGCGCTCACGGCGTTCATGTCTTGCGGGATTTTGGCGCGTTTGCGGAATGTCCCCCAGACAGCATCGGTCATATCCTCTTCAAGCGAGAAGCGTTCGCAAGGCGTTTCATCGAAATGGATGACGCCTTCCTTGAAAAAGAATTCACGGATTTCGCCCCGCGACATCTGCTGTGAGCTGGCGCCGTCCCGCAGATAGAATTTGCCGCCGGATGAATAGGGCTTGCTGTTTTGTGCGGGCACATTGACGACCAGTATATTGTCCACGACATCCATATCAATCGCCAGCGGCAGTTCGATGGAACGTGCGACATTCTGCGCCTCGGATTTGAGCCTGTTGGCATTCCTGACCCCGACAGGCTGGCCGTCGTCGGTCACGCCGATCAAAACGACACCACCAGTGGCATTGGCAAACGCGCACAATTCGCGACCGAGATGGGTTGTGCCGCTCTGCTTGAACTCGCAGGTAAAGCCTTCGCCGAGGAGGATATCCACTTGCGCGCTGGCTACCGCACCAGCGAGTTTTTCGTCACTATCTGTGGGAAATCGCCTCGTGAGCTCGTGGGCGAAGTATTTGGAGTGGTAATTGGTTATTTTTGCTGCCGTACCTTCAACCTGAAGCGTGATGTTCCCCATCACGCCCCTACTCCAGCACATCCGCGCCTTTGGGCGGCGTAAACTTGAACTGTTGTTCCGATAGCTTCGGGTTGCGCTGCATCTCGGAAAAACGCAGGACGGTCTTCTGCCCGAAGGCGTCATTCAGTTCCATGATGACCAGATCGGCTTGCGCATTAAATGCCATGAGAATTTTTTCGAAGTTGCTGTCTTGGGTTTTAGGCTTCGCTTGCAGCCAGTCCAGCCCGTCCAGATTTCCGCTTTCCTTGAGCGTAAATGCGCGTTCGATTTCATTGTTCCCGGATAACAGCGCAGCCGGGCTGCTGCCCAGTGCCGCATCCAGTTTTTTTACCGTCACTTGGTTCAGATCCACGTCATACAGCCAGAATTTCACACCATCCCCCACGATCAGTTGCTCGTAGGGTTTCTGGTAAGTCCAGCGGAATTTGCCGGGGCGCTGAAATTGCATGGTACCGGAGGCACTCTGGATGCGTTTGCCGTTACGATCCAGCACCACCTGGGTGAAATTCGCCTGCGCGGAATGTGTTGCGGCGATGAATTCCTTTAACTTGTCGATGCCGCTTGCATGGACTGAAAGCGGCGCAATGGAAAAAACAAAGGGAATAAGCACCCATACTTTGAATCTGAAGCCCAACATTATCGCTCTCCACCGTTAATCGTACCGGAACCAGCTTAACATCTTATCAGGCGCCTGCGCGCCAACTTAACGGGCACGACAAAAGCCGCACCAGATCATAAAACCTGCCATGCCCGTTTCCCTCTCCCCAACCCTCTCCCGCAAGCGTGAGAGGGAACAAACGAATCGCTGCGCGAGTTTCACGTAAGCCACTCTGTTTACAGCTTATCCAGCAGTTTGATGAAATTGCGTTTGGCCTTATATTTTGCGCGCAACAACACTACGTACTGCCCGAATTCTGTAGGCATCCCCAAGCGCATCACGAGCGGTTTGAGTCTTTTCAGCAGCTTGATCGCTTCTTCATAAGACGTATTGTTGGTTTGCCCCACCGCCGTTTCGATAAGCCGACGATAGATCGGCACGGCATTGCCCGGATGATCCTCCTCGCGTGCGGCGGCGAGCTTTAGCCATAGCTGATCGGAAATGGTTGCAAAAATTGCCCTCCTCCCCGTGCGGGCAGGAACACTCATATTCAATCCCGCCATCCTCTTCCCACAGCTTTACAGCGTAAGAATAAGAACCCGCGACCTTGGCCGAAAGCGTGTCATCGGCCATCTTTAACCGGCTGACTGCATCGCTGTTGAAGTAAGCTTCACCGTGCGCAAAAACAGCGGGGCCGGCGAGTTTTTTCAGCTTGGTGGGAGATAAATGGTCGGCGAGCATAAGGCGGAAATCTACATTCTGCGCAGAAAATAAAGCTTCGTTATTGAAAGCCTACACGGGAGGTGAGCACCTTATTTACCATCTCCCTTCGGTTTGGCTCGTGCTGCAATCGTAACGATGGCATCAAGTTTTTCGGCGACCTCTGGCGCAATCTGTTGTTTCGATAAGAAGCCAGTGAGCAAATAGTAGTCGCGCTTACGGAACGACAACGGAAGACCGACTTCCTTGAAGAAGATTCTAAATATCCTGTCGAGAACTTCGTCAGTAGCTTTTACGTCAGGTGACCAAGGCGATTTTTCGTCTATCTCCAACAGGTGCGTGACTTCGGCAATGGACTTTTCCATCGCCTGCCGACGTGTCGCGCGTTCGGCAACTCCAAAAATGTCGTCCGCCACATCGTGAACTGCCCATGCATACAAGACCTCTGGGGTGCAGAAATAATTTTCGATTTCCCGCTTGGCCCACATAACTTCATTCAGGTTTTCGCTGGGCTGGAGCTCTCGGTCGAGGCGATCAAATATGGCAATACCTACCAGGTCGTTTCTGGCTTCACGCAACCCGTTAAAATGATCGCGGGATTTTTGCGGCAGGTTGGTAGTGACGTAGTGAACAAACGGCATTCCCAGCAACGCCTGAGCAGGGTGTTCCATGATTCTGGCGAACGCTTTCAGAACCGCCAAATCTGTTGAGTCTTCGACATACAGCACCCAGCCGGTCTGTTCCGCCAGATAGTATTGTTCCCAACCCAAGTCTGTCAGCGCTTTCATCACATGGCTAACCTTGTCGTTCAACAGATGCGGCTTGCCGACAAAGGCCACCACCGTGCCGCGATTCGCCGCCTCGTTAAGCACTGTTACGGAATGACTGGCCGCGATAATCTGCGAGCCCTTTTCTTCGGCAAGATCGTTGATCAGTTGGTAAGTCTGGCGTTGGCGCAGCACCTCAAGGTGCGCGTCAGGCTCATCCAGCAAAAGCACGGTGCGCGGGTTGGCATATAGATGGGCAAGAATCAGCAAAGTTTGCTGCAGCCCTCGACCGGAAGATGAAAGATCGAGGCGCGTCCCGGATTTTTCCTCATACTCCATGATAATCTCGCTGCGTTCGGCAATAAACTTTGGGTTCAGCAATTTCACCCCGAACAGGCGCAATAACTGCCCCGTCAGCGCAACCCAGTCTTCGGATGGTTTGGTTGCGCCTTCAGTAGGCCAGCAAACCCGATAACACAAGTTGCGCAGCACCTGTGCCGTCTGGCCTTGACCAATCAAAACCCCGATTTCTCCCGGCTGCTTGATGAATTCGCGGTCAATCAATCCCGACATTGGCGGCAGCAACGCAACCTTTGTCCTGGTAGCCAATTCAGGAACAACCGTCCTGTCTGGTTTTTCCACGTCATTTAGACGGAGTGGTCGGCAATAAAAAGATTCCTCGTTCGCATAATCGAACTCAAGCCCACACGACCAGGCTTTATCATCAGTAACACCCTCGACCAATATGTCAACGCGAACATTTTGCGTTTTTGGCTTTCCTTCTTGCCGTTCCACATTGCGGACATGCAGATCACGCCAAAGAAGATTGGCGGTGGGGACGGGAAGCGCCACCAGATCGCGCCGGTTAATTGCCACGCCTTGGCGCTGGAGCGCAGTTGATTTTCCCAGACGTTTTTCAGTCCAACGACGTAGCCCAAGCTCCCAGAGGGCGAGAGCCTGAAGGGCAGTAGTTTTTCCGGAGTTGTTTGGCCCGATCAGCACAACAGATTTCCCCAAGTCAATCTCGGCATCCTCAAAACGCTTGAAGTTCTTTATGGTTAATTTAGTGATCATTCTTAATTTTCCCTGCTACTCAATGCGAGCAAATCCAAACTCTAAAATTCATCACTCCTGCCTTGCCTGAGCAATCACTTCGCGGTTGCCGTTGCTTTGCATCGCGCTGACGATACCTGCGGCTTCCATTTGCTCGATCAGCCGCGCGGCGCGGTTGTAGCCGATACGCAGGTGGCGCTGCACCAGCGAGATCGAAGCGCGGCGGTTCTTGACGACAATTTCCACCGCCTGGTCGTACAGGGGGTCGGCTTCCGCGTCCATATTTGCCGCGCTTTCCCCGCCCTCCTCCGCTTCTTCGAGCGAATCGAGCACGCCGTCGATGTATTGCGGCATGCCCTGCGCCTTCAGATATTCGGCGATGCGATGCACCTCTTGGTCGGACACGAACGCGCCGTGTACGCGCTGCGGATAGCCGCTGCCGGGAGGCAGATACAGCATGTCGCCCTGCCCGAGCAACGCTTCCGCACCCATCTGGTCGAGGATGGTGCGCGAATCGATTTTGCTCGATACCTGGAATGCCACGCGCGTCGGCACGTTGGCCTTGATCAACCCGGTGATCACGTCCACCGACGGGCGCTGCGTCGCGAGCACCAGATGGATGCCGGAGGCGCGCGCCTTCTGCGCCAGGCGCGCGATCAGTTCCTCGATCTTCTTGCCCACCACCATCATCAGGTCGGCGAGCTCGTCGATGAACACCACGATCAGCGGCAACTCTTCGAGCGCTTCCGGATTTTCGGGGGTGAGTGTGAACGGGTTGGTGAGCGGCTGTTTGGCCTTGACCGCGTCGCGCAACTTCTGGTTGTAACCGGCGATGTTGCGCACGCCCAGCGCGGACATCAGCCGGTAGCGCCGGTCCATTTCCTGCACGCACCAGTTGAGCCCCGATGCGGCCTGGCGCATGTCGGTGACCACCGGGCAGAGCAGGTGCGGGATGCCCTCATAAACGGAAAGCTCCAGCATTTTCGGATCGACCAGCAGCAGGCGCACCTGCTGCGGCGTGCTCTTGTACAGCAGGCTCAGGATCATCGCGTTGATCGCCACCGATTTCCCGGAGCCGGTGGTGCCCGCGACCAGCACATGCGGCATCCTGGCAAGATCGGCGACGACCGGCTTGCCTGAAATGTCCTTGCCCATCGCCATGGTCAGCGGGGAACCCATGTCGGCATACACCTGTGAGCCGAGAATTTCCGACAGATGCACCATCTGGCGTTTCGGGTTGGGCAGCTCCAGCGCCATATAAGTCTTGCCCGGAATGGTCTCGACCAGCCGGATACTCACCACCGACAGCGCGCGTGCCAAGTCTTTTACAAGGTTGGTGATCTGGCTGCCCTTCACGCCGACCGCCGGTTCGATTTCGTAGCGCGTGATCACCGGTCCGGGGTAGGCTGCGACCACTTTCACCTCCACGCCAAAATCATTCAGTTTGCGCTCGATCAGGCGCGAAGTGAATTCGAGCGTGTCCGTGGACACCGCTTCGACTTGCTGCGTTGACGGGTCCAGCAAGTGCAGCGGCGGCAATGGAGAATCCGGCATATCGGCAAATAACGGAACCTGTTTTTCCGCGCTTCCGCGCGCCGATCTGGCTATCTCCACCAGCGGCATTTCGATGTGGATGGGCTGATGTTCTTCGACACGCTTTTTTTCTTCCTCGACGATGGCAACACGCTCGTTCATCGCCTGCGCGCCGATGCGCCGATCCTGCCAGGTCTGCCAGGCCATGCGCGCCCATTGGTATGCGGCTTCCAGTATGGCGCCCAGCCAGTCGACAAAACGCAACCAGGACAGGCCGCTGAAGATGCTGAAACTGGCGGCAATCAGCGCCAGCAGCAGCAGTGTCGCGCCGGTAAAACCGAACAGGCGCGTCAGCGCATCACCGGTTACCGCGCCGAGCATCCCGCCGGGAGCCAGCGGCAGCACGGCTTTCAGCGTATACAGGCGAACCGCTTCGAGTGCGCTGCTGGCCAGCAACAGCACCGCAAACCCCGCGACCGAAACCCATAATGCCCGCTTGTCGAAGATGCTGTCGGAACGCAACTCGTGATAGCCCGCCCAAACGCGTTGCAGCATGAAGAGCACCCACCACCACGCGGAAAAACCGAACAAATAAAACAGCAAATCGGAGAGATATGCACCCAGCACCCCGCCCGGATTGCCGGTCAGGGCACCGCTGGCACTATGAGACCAGGCCGGGTCGGCCCGGTTGTAGCCATATAACGCCAGCGCGATATACAGCGCGCAGGCGACCAGCAAGAGCCAGCGAGACTCGCGCAGCAACACGAGCAGTTTATTGGGCGGCAAGTCGCCGCTTGCCTCAGCCATGGGCAGGACTGCCGATCAGCTTGAGTTTCTCTGCCATACGCGCGGCCTCGACGCGATTATGCACATCCAAAATCTGGTACAGCGTGGCAATGTGTACTTTCACGGTTCCTTCGGTGAGGCACATTTTATCGGCAATCTCCTTGTTGGATAAACCGTCCGTCAGATGTTTCAACGCCTGCCTCTGGCGGGTAGTCAAATTGTATTCATCGTCGCGCAAATTGTCCCGCCCGGCGGCTCCAGCTTTCTTTCTGGTTGCGCCACCTTGTTTCCGCAGCAATTGGGGGGGAATGTATATCTCGCCAGAAAGCACCAGATTCAAGGCATTCAACATCGCCGGGACAGCGGAATTCTTGCACACAAAACCCATTGCGCCATAATCCATGGCATTTTCCATAACTTTGTAACTTTCCTCACCGGATACCACCACAATCGGAATATGCGGGTAAGAATGATGGAAGAATTTGATGGATATCGGCCCCTCGCTGCCGGGCATGTTCAGGTTCAGCAAAGCCAGATCCAGTTCGGGATGCTGCCCGGCAATCTTCATGCCATCCGGGAAATTTCCCGCTTCAAATATTTCGGATACGCCGCCATGCAACTGTTGCAGCACATAACGCATTCCCTCGCGGAACAGTACGTGATCATCCACCAGCAAAATTTTCATTGCGCCCCCGTTCGTTTGGAAGACAGATTGTCTTGCGGCTGTTGCCGCACTATAGTTTCTGGCACCATTTTCCGTCCTAGCAGCCTGTCGGACTTGAAGAATCGAAGCGAAAATTCGGCTGGGCGAGGACAGATTTTGACGGTTTTGCAGGCCAATAGTCGTTCTATTGGCCAAAAAAGCGGCGAAATATGCACCGGCCAGGCGGATTTGCAGCCGATTTCCTTTAAGTCCGACAGGCTGCTAGATTTTGTAATCATACCTCAGCCGGGCTGTAGATTGGTCAAACCCCGAGAGGACTTTGCATATTGTCTTTTCCGCGTATCTCTGGGATAGTGGCATACGGAAGGTAACCCGGCTACCGCTTGGCGCATCCGGACACAACCCTGATCGGGAGAGTTTTCATGTTTGACGAATTGGACCGCGAAGTTTTTGCCGCCGACGAGCAAATATTCAAGATCGGCGACACCGGCGATTGCGCCTATCTTATCGAGAGTGGCAGGGTGGAAGTTTTTGTTGTGATCCAGGGCGTAGAACAATGTGTCAGTTCGATGGGGAAGGATGAGATGTTTGGCGAGATCGCGCTGATTGATCATCAGCCCCGCACCGCGACAGTCAGGGCCACCGAGAAAACAGTACTTGTCCCTGTCAAGCGAAAGATGGTGGAAAGGTTGCTGGAGAAAAGCGATCCGATTTTGCGCCATCTGCTGCTGGTTGTTCTGGAGCGCTTCCGGGCCAAGCATGGCAATACCGCCAAGCCTGTGATAAATACGGTCGCCGAACAGGAACAATCCGATCGCCGAAGCGCGCTGAAGGGCGAGGCGACGCAAAAGCTGTCGCTTGCCCACGGGATCACGCGCGCGCTGACGCATGAAGAGTTCCAGCTTTACTATCAACCGATCTGCAACATGGCCGATGGCCACATTGCCGGGTTCGAAGCGCTGATCCGCTGGCATCATCCCACGGAAGGAGTGATTCCGCCGATGGATTTTCTCTGGCTTGCCGAGCAAACCGGCCTGATACATGAACTCGGGTTGTGGACGCTTGAGCGCGCTTGCCGGGACTGGCCGGTGCTGAGGCAATATATCGACTATAAATCTCCCTTCGTCAGCGTCAACCTTTCGCCGAACCAGTTGACCAACGAATCCATGGTGGATGATATTCACGCAATCGTCGGGCGCCACAATATGCCGACGACAGAGTTGAAGCTGGAACTCACGGAAACAGTCATGGTCGAGCATCCCGATATTGCGCTGCGCATCCTGAACCGGCTGATCGAAATGGGTTGCAGCGTCGCGCTGGACGATTATGGCACCGGCCACTCCGGGCTGGAGCACTTGCAGCGGTATCCGATCGGCACGCTGAAGCTCGACCGCGCGTTCATTGCCCCGATGCTTGGCGCGGCGCAGAGCATGCAAATCGTGCAATCTTCGATCAATCTGGCGCATTCGCTCGGCATGAATGTGGTTGCCGAAGGGATTGAAACCAAAGAGGTCGGCGACAAGCTTCTGGAGATGAAGTGCAACTTCGGACAAGGCTGGCATTTCGGCAAGCCCGCCGCGTTAAAAGATTTGGCGTTGCGTTACGCAAAGACCTGAGCGGAAGCTCATGTAGGTCGGGCTGTGCCCGACCGCTTCGGCAGGCTCAGGACGGGCATGGTGGGCACAGCCCACCCTACAATTCATCAAGCAGCCTACCCATTTTCAAAACTGCTCATTTTCGCCCAGATACCGCCACTGTCCGACCGGCAAATTACCCAATTTAACTTTGCCGATGCGGATGCGTTTCAGCCCGGTCACCTTCAGTTCGACCAGTTCGCACATGCGGCGTATCTGGCGCTTTTTGCCCTCGCGCAGCACGAAGCGCAACTGGTCTTCGTTCTGCCAGGTCACCTTGGCGGGCTTGAGGTATTCGCCATCCAGCTTCAATCCCTGATTGAGCAAAGCCAGCCCGCTGTCCTTGAGCGAACCCTGCACGCGCACCAGATATTCCTTGTCCACCTGGGAATCTTCGCCGACCAGTTGCCTGGCGATGCGCCCGTCCTGGGTGAGCACCAGCAAACCCTGAGAGTCGATATCCAGGCGGCCTGCCGGGGCGAGGCCGAGCAACTGGCTGCGATGGAAGCGCAGCGGCGACGGGTCTTCCACCCAGTGTGTTGCGCTGTCGATCAGGGTGATGGCGGGCTTGTGGTTGTGCTCTGCCTGCCCGGACACATAACCGGTGGGCTTGTTGAGCAGGATCGTCACGCGCTGCTGCTGGGTGTTCTGCGCGGCGCGGCGCAGGATGACTTGCTGGGTGGGATAGACTTTGCTGCCCAGTTCGCTGACGATCTCGCCATCGACTTCCACCCAGCCTTTTTCGATATAGCCGTCCGCTTCGCGGCGCGAGCACAGGCCGAGTTCTGACATGCGTTTTGAAAGGCGTATCTTTTCCATGGGAGGCAGCGTTTCTGGGTAACGAGGGCGCGATTTAATCACAAATGCCGTATCGGGAGGAATCGGTTATTCTTCGCACGTTGAATGCTTCTGTCTGCCAGATGAACAAAACTCAAAAATCATTGGTCGGCGCATTTGCGGCAGGCCTGCTGTGCGTGTTCGGTTTCGCGCCGTTCGGGGTATTCGTCATTCCGGTGCTGGCGCTGGCCGCGCTGTTCGCATTGTGGGGCCGTGCCGAGAGCCGTTCCGCTGCTGCGTGGCTGGGTTTTTCCTTCGGCATGGGATTGTTTGTCGCGGGTATCGGCTGGATCTATGTTGCGCTGCACGATTACGGCAACATGCCCATGCCGCTGGCGCTGTTCGCCACACTGCTGTTTGCCGCATTCCTCGCGCTGTTTCCGGCGCTGGCCGGTTATGCGCAGGCGCGTTCTGGCGAAACTCGCGGCGCCCGCTTCCCTGCAGCCAATGGAATGTGCCTCATATTGGTCATGCCGGGGGCGTGGGTGCTGGCCGAATGGGTGCGCGGCACGATCTTCACCGGTTTCCCGTGGCTGGCACTGGGCTATGCGCACAGCGACAGCATGCTGGCGGGTTACGCGCCGCTGTTCGGCGTATACGGCGTGTCGCTGGTCGCGGCGGTGAGCGCGGGCCTGCTGGCAATACTGCTGCGGGAACGCTGGAACAGGCAGGGTCAGGCGGCTTTGGCAATTCTTGCAGTATTATGGATCGGGGGCGCGTTACTGCGTACCGTCGCATGGACGCAGCCGCACGGCGAACCGTTCAGCGTGGCATTGGTGCAGGGCAACATCGCGCAAGACATCAAGTTCGACGAAGGCGTACTGGTCGGCACGCTGGAAACCTACCGCCGCCTGTCCCTGCAAAATTCGGCACGGCTTACCATCCTGCCGGAATCCGCGCTGCCGCTGATGCGCCATCAAGTGCCGCAAGCGCTGGTCGAGCAACTGCGCGACCACGCCAGGAAAAATGGCGGCGACATACTGGTCGGCGTGTTCGAACGCAATAACAGCAGCTACTACAACAGCGTGTTCACGTTCGGCACGGCGGACGAGCAGCATTACCGCAAGCAGCATCTGGTGCCGTTCGGCGAATTCATCCCGTTACGCTCTTTGCTCGGCGGGCTCATCAACAACATACTCAATATCCCGATGGACGACCTGGCGCGCGGCGATGCGCGGCAAGCGCCGCTCGATGCCGCCGGGCAGCGGGTCGCGGCGAACATCTGCTACGAGGACGCATTCGGCGAAGAAATCATCCGCGCTCTGCCCGAAGCCACGCTGCTGGTCAACTTCACCAACGATGCCTGGTACGGCCATTCCCACGCGGCGGAACAGCACAACCAAATATCGCAGATGCGCGCGCTGGAAACCGGGCGCATGATGCTGCGCGCCACCAACACCGGCGTAACCTCCATCATCGGTGCGGACGGCAGGGTGTTGCAACAATTGCCGCAACATCTGGAGACAGCGCTGGATGGCACCGCGCAGGGTTATGAAGGCATCACGCCCTATGTGCGCTGGGGCAATGCGGCGGTGATGCTGTTGATCGCGCTGATGCTGGCCTGTGCATGGGTGCGCCACAAACTCCCGCCTTCGGCACCCTCTGATGAAAAAACTAGCCAATCGACTAGACCGGCAAACTACGCCAGCCAAGTCGATGGTTATCCCGCAAGGGGCGAGGGCAATATAGCCCCTCCCCCCTCGCGGGGGAGGGGTTGGGGAGAGGGGGAGTGAACTGGTTCTGCTACATCCTGCGCTGCGCCGACGACACCCTGTACTGCGGCATCACCAACGATCTGGACAAACGCCTCGCGGCGCACAATACCGGTACGGCCTCAAAATACACAAGGGTGCGCCTGCCGGTGGATCTGGTGTTCGCCGAGACTTGCGCCGACAGATCAACCGCATCGAAACGCGAAATGGAGATCAAAGGTCTGAAGCGAGAGGATAAACTGGAACTTATCAAATTAACGGCGGCGTCCGAAAACCAGTAAAATGCGCGTCTTCGCAATCGCCTGATAACAACCAATGCTTACCTTTCAGCAAATCATCCTGACGCTACAGAATTATTGGGACAAGCAGGGCTGCGCGCTGCTGCAACCCTATGACATGGAAGTCGGCGCGGGCACGTCGCACACGGCGACTTTCCTGCGCGCGCTTGGCCCCGAGCCGTGGAAGGCCGGTTACGTGCAGCCGTCGCGCCGCCCGAAGGACGGGCGCTACGGCGAGAACCCGAACCGCCTGCAGCATTACTACCAGTACCAAGTGGTGCTGAAACCCTCCCCGCCCGACATCCTCGATTTGTATCTCGGTTCGCTGCGGGCGCTCGGCTTTGACCTCAAGCAGAACGACATCCGCTTCGTCGAGGACGACTGGGAAAACCCGACGCTCGGCGCGTGGGGGCTGGGCTGGGAGGTATGGCTGAACGGCATGGAGGTGACGCAGTTCACCTATTTCCAGCAGGTCGGCGGCATCGACTGCAAGCCGATCACCGGCGAGATCACTTACGGGCTGGAGCGGCTGGCGATGTACCTGCAAGGCGTGGAGAACGTGTTCGACCTGATCTGGACTAACGGGCATGGCAAATACGCCGTTCCCGGTGATGAAACTCGCCATGCCCGTCCCCCCCTCCCCATCCCTCCCCCGCAAGCGGGAGAGGGGGCGAACGAATCGCTGCGCGAGTTTCACGTTAACGGGCTAACTTACCGCGACGTTTTCCACCAGAACGAGATCGAGCAATCCGCCTACAACTTCGAGCACAGCGATGTGGAATTCCTGCTCGGCGCGTTCGGCAGCCACGAGAAGCAGGCCAAATACCTGATGGAACAGCAACTGGCGTTGCCCGCCTACGAGCAGGTACTGAAAGCCGCGCACACCTTCAACCTGCTGGATGCGCGCGGCGCGATCTCGGTAACGGAACGCGCCGCCTACATCGGGCGCATCCGCAACCTGGCGCGCAGCGTCGCGCAGAGTTACTTCGACAGCCGCGCCCGGCTCGGCTTTCCGATGGCGCCGCGCGAGTGGGCAAATGAGGTGCTGGCGCAGATCGAGAAGAGTGCTACGTGAGCAATCTAATTGCCATTTCTGAGGACTTCAATTGGCCGGCATTTCAGCGGGTGCAAAAATTGTTGTATACCGCAATTACCGTTCAAGGTTATCGCGATGTGCGGCTTGATTTTTCCGGTTTACGAAAAGCGTTTCCCAATGGGTTTGTGCCGTTAATTGTTCTCGTTGATCAATACCGGAAACAGTCGGGAATTGAGTTCGATGTTGTGTTGCCTCAGGACGAAGCTTGTCGGCGTTCCATCCTCGATGCCAATTATGTTGCTTATTTGCACCCAAAACTAGAGTTGCCGCTGTCGGACAAGGCGAACGCGCTGCATCAGTTTTCGGATGATTCCAGCCTGAATGATTTGATCAATAAACAAATTCATCAAATTCTGGAGCGAGCTACATATGCTGAGGGGGTTTTGCAGTCCTTTGAATGGGCGCTGAACGAGATTGCGGGGAATGTCCTAGTTCACTCGGGCGTTGAGCACGGATGGATGCAGGTTGTTGTTCACCCTTCAACTCACCATATGGCAATTGCGGTAGCCGATGGCGGAACAGGTATTCCAGAAACCATCCGGAGCGTATATCCCCAGTTCGCGAAGGACGAGGACGCTATCGCGCACGCACTCAAAGAGGGGATCACTTCACGCCCGGATTTCGGACAAGGGAAGGGGTTAACCGGTACCTTGCAAATCGTCAAAATAAATAAGGGTGGCAGGCTTGCGATTCATTCGTTCAAAGGACGTGTTGAATGGTTAAATGACCGCATGGAAATCAAAGGGGACTTCCCACCTTTTCCCGGAGCTTTTGTCGATATTCAGCTTAATACCGCCGAACCCATCGAAATCGAAAAGGCGTTGTGGGGTAGCGCTCCAGGTTTTCCGTTTAACGAGTCGCTATATGGAAGCGGCTTGCCTATCGGCCAAATGCGAATGGCGCTAGCTAACGAAGCTTCTGGTTTTGGAAACAGAATTACAGGACTGAAGATTCGGAACAAGATCGAAAACCTGTTGGTTTCTGCTCCGAACGATGTTCTCGAAATTGATTTTTCTGGTGTAGAACTCATCGCCTCTTCATTTGCGGATGAAGTATTTGGAAAGCTTGCGCTGACTCTTGGATTCGTGGGGTTTGGTTCCCGGGTCCGCTTTATTAATATCAACAAATTTTGCAGAGGCATCATTGACGATGTTGTTCAGTCAAGAATTGTGCAATCGAGAACATCTCAAAATGGCCAATAAAAATTCACTTATAGTTGAGATGTTCGTCGAAGAACTGCCGCCAAAATCACTGAAAAAACTGGGTGACAGCTTTGCTGATGTTTTGTCTGCCAACCTCAAGACGCAAGGCTTGGCGTCAAGTGATATGGCTGTGACTGCCTACGCGTCGCCGCGCCGCCTCGCGGTGCATGTCACCAGCGTTGCGGCGCAAGCCGCCGACAAATCCGTTTCGCAAAAGTTGATGCCGGTTGCGGTGGGGCTGGATGCGAATGGACAGGCCACGCCCGCACTGCTTAAGAAGCTCGCCAACCTCGGTGCAGACGCATCGGCAGTACCGCAACTCAAACGCGCAATGGATGGCAAAGCGGAAGCGTTGTTCTACGACAGCGTGGTGAAGGGCGCAACGCTGGCAGAGGGTTTGCAGAAGGCGCTCGATGAGACGCTGGACAAGCTGCCGATCCCCAGGGTGATGAATTACCAGCTCGCCGACGGCTGTAGTACCGTGCAGTTTGTGCGCCCCGCGCATGGACTGGTTGTGTTGTACGGCAGCGATGTCGTGCCGGTTTCGGTGCTCGGCCTGAAGGCGGGCAATACCACGCAGGGGCATCGCTTTGAGGCCAGCGTCCCGCAGGTGGTGATGAAGGATGCCGACAGCTACGAAGCGCAGATGGAAAATGAGGGCGCGGTGATTCCGTCTTTTGAAAAGCGCCGCGCCGAGATCGCCAGACAACTCGCCGCTGCCGCCGCGAAAGAAAATGCTTCGACTGGACTCAGCACAGGCCTCAAGCCGATTGAAGACGACGCATTGCTGGACGAAGTGACCGCGCTGGTCGAGCGCCCCAATGTGCTGGTCGGGCAGTTCGAGGCAGAATTCCTCGAAGTGCCGCAGGAATGCCTGATCCTGACCATGAAGGCAAACCAGAAATATTTTCCGCTGCTGGATGTCGGCGGCAAGCTGACCAACAAATTCCTGATCGTGTCCAACATCACCCCCAAAGATGCCAGCCTGGTGATCGGCGGCAACGAGCGCGTGGTGCGCCCGCGCCTCGCGGATGCGAAATTCTTCTACGATCAGGATCGCAAGCAGACGCTGGAGTCGCGCGTCGAAAAACTCGGCAACGTGGTGTACCACAACAAACTGGGCACGCAGCTGCAGCGCGTGGAACGCATCGAAACGCTGTCCGGCACCATCGCGCGCCTGTTGAGCGCCGACAAGGCCAATGCGGAACTGGCCGCGCGCCTGTCCAAGGCCGACCTGCTCACCGACATGGTGGGCGAGTTCCCGGAGCTGCAAGGCATCATGGGGCGCTATTACGCGCTGCATGACGGCGAAGACAAGGTCGTGGCGGATGCCATCGAGGCGCATTACCACCCACGCTTTGCCGGAGACACGTTGCCGCAGGGCCCGATAGCCTGTGCCGTGGCGCTGGCCGACAAGCTGGATACGCTGCTCGGCATCTACGGCATCGGCCAGGCTCCCACCGGCGAAAAAGACCCGTTCGGCTTGCGCCGCCATGCGCTGGGCATATTGCGCATCCTGATCGAGACGCCGCTCGATTTGCCGTTGCATGCGCTGATCAAAACAGCCGCCGGAAATTTCCCGGCAGGCATGTTGAGCGCGACGGTGGCAGGCGACGTGGAAGTTTTTATGCTGGATCGCCTGCGCGGCTATCTGCGCGAGCGCGATTTTGAACCGTCGCACATCGAGGCGGTGCTCCATATACTGGACGGGCGCATGCACGAGGTCTTGCCGCGCCTGCAAGGGGTGCGCGCGTTCGCCGCGCTGGAAGTGGCCAAAGATCTGGCTGCGGCCAACAAGCGCGTGCAGAACATCATGCGCAAGAATTGCGAGGAACTCGGTGCAGATTTGACCGGCGCGTCCGTGAAGCCTGCATTGTTGAAAGAAGCCGCCGAGCGCGATCTGCATCAGGCCATGCTGGACATCACCCCGTTTGCCAAAGGCTATCTGGATCACGGCGACTATGCGCAGAACCTGAAAACGCTGACCACGCTCAAGCCTTTCATCGACGATTTTTTCGAGAAGGTCATGGTGATGTGCGAGGACAAGGAGCTGCGCCTGAACCGGGCGGCGCTATTGCAACAGCTCGGCAAGCTGATGAACCAGGTTGCCGATATTTCAAAATTGGCGGCATGAGAGGGAAAATATATTGCGGCAAAAGTAGCCGTAGGGTGGGCACGTTTTTTGTGCCCACCGTTCATCCGCGTGGGCACAAAAAACGTGCCCACCAACCAACTAACGACTAAAGTTATGAAACTCATCATTCTCGACCGCGACGGCGTCATCAATTACGACTCCGACCAGTTTATCAAGAGCCCGGAGGAATGGAAGCCGATACCCGGCAGCCTCGAAGCGATTGCGCGCCTGAACCAGGCCGATTACCGGGTGGTGGTGGCGACCAACCAGTCCGGCATCGGGCGGGGCTTGTTTGATATGCCGATGCTGAATGCGATACACAACAAGATGCATAAGGCCTGTGCGCTGGTCGGCGCACGCATCGAAGCGGTGTTCTTTTGCCCGCATATCGACGAGAACGAATGCGATTGCCGCAAACCGAAAAGCGGGATGCTGGTGGAGATTGCGGCACGCTACAACCTTGGAAACCTTGACGGCGTGCCGGCGGTGGGCGACTCGTTGCGCGATTTGCAATCTGCCGCCGTGATGGGCGCGCTGCCTTACCTGGTGCTGACCGGCAAGGGCTCGAAGGCCAAGACGGCAGGCGGATTACCCGAAGGTACACAGGTTTACCCCGACCTTGCGGCAGTAGTGGCGACACTGGTTTGATGATGAAATATTTACTAGCAGCCGTAGGGTGGGCTCTGCCCACCATGCCTCGAAGAGGTTCTCGCACCCTTTGGGTGTCGGGCGGAGCCCGACCTACATTTGGCTCCGGCTCGTCCGGGTCAGGTTGATATGCTGGCAATACGCTCATTGATTTTTCTGCTGTTGCAAATCATCATCACGCCGGTTTTTGCGATGCTGGCCCTGCTGTCTTTTCCGCTCAACCGGCTCACGCGCTACCGCATCATTTCGCAATGGGCGAAGCTGATGCTGCCGCTGTTGCGCCTGGTGTGCGGCATCCGCCATGAGGTGCGCGGCGTCGAGAATATCCCCAGGGAGCCCTGCATCGTGCTGTGCAAACATCAATCGGCATGGGAGACGCTGGCGATGCAGGAGATATTTCCGCCGCAGGTGTGGGTGCTGAAACGCGAGCTGTTGTGGATACCGTTTTTCGGCTGGACGCTGGCGCTGACCAGCCCGATCGCCATCAAGCGCAGCGACGGCAAAGGCGCAATAAGGCAATTGCTCAAGCAGGGCAAGGAGCGGCTGGCGCAAGGCTTCTGCGTGGTGATTTTTCCGGAAGGCACGCGCATCCCGTTCGGTCGGCGCGGCAAATACAAGATCGGCGGCGCGATGCTGGCGGCGAACAGCGGCGTGCCGGTCGTGCCGGTGGCGCACAATGCCGGGCGGTTGTGGGGGCGCAACGCGTTCAGCAAACATCCGGGGCTGATCACCATGAGCATCGGCACACCCATCGAGACCAAAAACCTCAAGGCGGAAGAAATCAACGCGCGCGTCGAAGCGTGGATCGAAAACGAGATTCAGCAACTGCCGCATTGATGTTAAAACGGTTGCGAAATTTAGTTGCACCTCCCGCTGCACCCGCAAGGGGCACGTCCGGGGTGTCCCCGTTGCTTCGCAACGACCCTCCCGCCGTTGAACAACGCGCCGCACTGCTTGCCGGAAAAAACATTCCCTATACCTTGAAGCGCAGCAGCAGGCGCAGGAGCATCGGCCTGCGCATCGATGACTGCGGCCTTACCGTGAGCGTTCCGTTGCGCGCATCGGAGAAATGGCTGCACAGCGTGCTGCAGGACAAAGCGCTTTGGGTGGTGGAAAAATTGGACAATTGGCAGGCGCGCAAGCCGGTTGAAACGCGCTGGGTGGATGGCGAAGCGATTCCTTATCTGGGTGAGCTGCTTACCCTGCGCGTCGTACAGAGTCTGTTTGACACGCCTCCGGCACGGCGGGGCAGCAAGTTGTTTGTGTTCGTTGCCGATGGCGGCGACGCAAAGAAAATCGAGGGCGCAGTGACGCTTTGGCATCAGCGGGAAGCGCTGCAATTATTCGCGCAACGGGTAGCATATTACGCCTCGCTATTGGATGTGACGCCGCGCACGGTCAAACTTTCGGCGGCAAAAACGCAATGGGGCTGTTGCACCGCGCGCGGTTCGGTGCGGCTGAATGTGCAGTTGATAAAACTGCCGCTTCGCCTGATCGATTACGTGGTGGTGCATGAGCTCGCCCATATGCGCGAGATGAATCATTCCGAGAAATTCTGGAAAGTGGTAGGAAGCGTTTGTCCGGGTTACATCAAGCTGCGCAGGGAGCTTAAGGCCGTTGCGTTATAAGGGCGCGATAGCCTTGCATATCCATTCCACTAACCCATCAAAAAACGATAGGTAAGTGGCCGGTTAATCCCGCCACTACGACAGGCCAATCTTCTCACCCTGCTCGGCAAATAATTCCACGAGCTTGCCGAACAACTCGCTGCCATCGCGCCGGCTGTGCCATACCCCGTTCTGCCATGCATAATGAAAGCCACCGGATTTTGCGGCGACCCAGATTTCACGGTTTACATCGTGGCGGTTGATGACGATTTTCTGCCCGTTGCCGAATTCGATTTCCAGCACGTTGCCGCTGCGGTTGCATTCGGCATCGCCGCCGCCATTATCAATGGCCGTTTCGATACGCGCCAGCGCGGCATCGGCCAGTTGATTGAATTCGCTTTCAGTCATGGTCAGCCCTTATAATTGTTCCTGGTTAGCCACGAAGTTCAGCCAGTGCATTTGGCGAGTCTAAGTCGGATGAGTGGAGCCTAATGTAGGCCGGGCTATGCCCGACCGCTTCGACAGGCTCAGGACAGGCATGGTGGGCATAGCCCACCCTACGGTCACTCTAAAACAGCCAAACAGACACACAGCTGAGTTTCGTGGCTAATCAGGTAATTGTTTAATCTTACTGTGTCACAAAGCGCTGAAGAGCGCATTGCGGCGTTAAAATCAGGCTCAAAATGCTCATTTACTACATGTAAACTCCGCTTTTTGCGAGTTGGGCGGCAACGGCAAGCCGCCCATCCCTGCTTGACCCGCTTCGCCCGATTTTGCCTTGCACTGCATCCCTTG
>JACREB010000098.1 GCA_016218475.1 Nitrosomonadales bacterium
GATTTACTGCGTGAACAGCGCGGCACGCAGAACGAATCCTATTCCGGGAACATCAACCAGACAGACCCGCCATTCTGACCTGGCTGCGCATCTCACCACGATACAAAGCAAAGGGCACGAAAATGCCCTTTGTGCCGCCTTCCGACCCAGCATTCAAACTGCGCCAGATTTACGCGGATTTACACCGCCGCCAACAGATGGTGTTGCAATCATTTATGTCCAAACCCGCGATGCCGCTGATATTGGTGGCGTTCGTATTGGTGACAGCAAAACTGAGGTGTTGGCTCGCTGGGGTCTGCCTTCGTCTATTCAGGGGCCAACAGCAATATACCGTGCTGGTTCTTGGGGCGCTGTCGTGCGTCTCGACGAAACCGATCATGTCGTTCAGCTTAGTCTAGGGTTGCTATCACCATGATGCCCAACCCGGCAGTCAATAGGGACGCCGCAAAAGCGCGGCGCCCCTTACCTTTACGTTAGAGCGCATCATCTTTATCTTTCCACTCCTTACATTCACAATCATCTACCATGCACTCTCCTGGTGATCCAAATTCATGGTCTCTGCATTTGTGCCCACAAGTTGCGCATATCTCATCGCAATCATAAGGGTCTCCCCAATGACGGCAAAACGGCCCCGTTTCATAGTTTTCAAAATCATCTTCGTCGCTCATAACTCACTCCGTAGTAAACTGCACTCTAACCCTACAATCCAGCGGGACTGCCGCGATAAGGCCGCGTTAGCCCCTGATTTACACGTTAGCCATATGGACGCACAGACCGTAGCAAACTGGCTCACCTTCGGCCTCGGCATCGCAACCGTATGGATGGCGGTTGAAACGCGACGAATGAGCACTGCCGCAATGAGCTCCATTGAATTGGAAACTCGCCCCTATCTCGCATTTCGTGGCTTATACCTTTCATTCGCCAAACTCGCCAACCTTGCCTCTTCAACCGAATCGCCAGCGCTTCGAGTTGGGTTGCGATTATTTAACCCCGGCAAAGTACTCGTTAATTATCAGGTGGAATTTTTGTTTGTTTCTTTTGCCGGAAGCTCTCCGGCATCACCAACGTTTGAAACCACTGGTGGTGTTATTCATCCTGGTGAAGAAACCATTTTCTTTTATCCTTGGTTACCATTCACCGGGCAACCAAACGCGCTCGGTGCTGGAGAGGTTGCTTTTACCATCGCGTTTCGGTCTACCGAGCATCAACATTCTCGCGTCAAAGGGAAGCTTACATTTACGGTCAAGTCGCAAGACGGTAGTGACTTCGAGTGGGTTTTCAAAGAGGGGCCGATATATGGCTAACCTTGCAGTCAAGCGGGACTGCGCAAAAGCGCGCAGCCCCTTACTTTTACGTTGGGCAGCATGATCCGAGCGCTTCTTCTAACCATTCTCCTGACCAGTTTTCTGGCTGTCCTCGCCTCGTGCGAAAAGCCAGAAAACGTGCGTTCGGCTGTCGACGTGAAGCGACTTTCGACCGACGTTCATGTCGAAATCGCACAACACTCCTTAATTCTTCCATTCATCGCCTTGGAAGATTACGCCTACCGGCACCAGTCATTTTCCCTAGATCGGAAGGGCGACAGGGAACATGCTCTGAGTGCGGCGGACAAATTTCTGCGCGACGCGGCAGATTCCAAACACCCATTGGCATTCGATAGTCTTTCTGTCGTGGTGCGGGCATATGGCTGGAATGATTTCGACACAAGCCAGAGACAGGTGTGCCCACTGCTAACCCGCGAATGGGCTCGGTCTGTATGTGACAATCCTTGGGCTGCCATCCAACAGGCGCTCCCCGGTGATCGTTTCAGACTCATGGATTTGCGTCGTTTGCAGATTGATGATCCCCGTCGCCCTGGTCAATGCTTCAACAATGGCAAGCCGCGCCGACCTTTACCACAAGGGCCGGGAGAGGCCGTGATGGTCTGCGAAGCGTCGGACTACGAAGGAAACAAGAAAAGGTTCCATAGTGCGGTTGTCCGAATCGATGGCGATCTTGGTGCCTTATGGACGGTCTGGCAAAATGGAAAAAATGACGAGACTGCCGAAGCGATGACCGAGAGAGAGGGAAAAGCGATAGTTGCCTTTGTGCAAAATTCGCTCGGGGAAAACGAGGATTTCCCTGCGCTCCATTCCACCCTGTGTCGCCTCCGCCGACCGGGCTCAGTTGACAGCCCAAAGGGCGCGGATTGTGGGCGTGCTGCTCTTCCCTCGCTCAGTCGTAATCAATATGCTCAGTAGCTCTCATGTGACGATGCCCAACCCTACGCTCAAGCGGGACTGCGCAAAAACGCGCAGCCCCTCAACTCTACGTTAGCTCCACGTTAGCCACAAAGAATTCCGCCGTGAGAGTATAGTTAGCGTGTGAACTGACAATTACTTGGAGCCTTTTGCCATGACCCAAATCGCTATTCAAATCGATCCCGAAATTCAGGGTGGAACCCCTGTGTTTGTTGGTACGCGCGTCCCGGTAAAAACATTATTCGACTACTTGGAAGCCGGGGACTCGCTCACTACGTTTTGCGATGATTTCCCATCCGTACCGCAGAAACTTTGTGTCGCCGCACTTGAGCAAGCCCGCGAAGCTGTAGCACCCGATGCGCATCCTGCTTGACGAGTCGCTTCCGCGCCGCCTGTCCCGCGCACTTGGCGAGCACACGGTTTCCACGGTAGTAGAGGTGGGCTGGACAGGTGTAAAAAACGGCAAGCTTCTGGCTCTTGCAGCAGGACAGTTCGATGTTTTCGTAACTGCGGATCGAAACCTTCAATATCAACAAAACCTTGCCGTTCTTCCGTTGGCTGTTGTCGTGTTGGTGGCATATGACAACAGGCTACCCACTCTGCTTCCTCTCGTCCCCGAGTTGCTTGTGTGCCTTGCAAAGCTGTCACCAAACTCACTGGTTCGGGTCGGCGGCTAACCCGACATTCAACCCGGACTCCGCAAAAGCGCAGCGCCGGTTAGCTCTACGTTGGGCACCAGAAAGCTGAGCATCCCCGGCGAGATTGCATATCGGTATCCTTTCGGATACACTGCGGCGCATGAACACCTTTGAACGCACTGAGGGATTCGATGATTGGCTCGCCGACTTGAAAGACAAAGTGGGTCGAGCCCGGATCGTCCTCCGCATCCGATCTGCCGAACATGGCAATTTCGGTGACTGCGAACCTGTGGGCGAAGGTGTCTTTGAAATGCGCGTCCATTTCGGGCCGGGCTATCGAGCCTATTACACGCGGCGCGCAAAGGTCGTCTATTTGCTTCTCTTGGGCGGCGGCAAGTCCACGCAGAAGCGTGATATCAAACGTGCCCTTGAGATGGCGCGAGCCTTGGATAAGGAGTGAGCCATGAAAAAATTTACACCCTTCGATGCTGCCGATTACCTCGATGATGAGGAAACCATCGCGGAATACATAACCGCCGCACTGGAAGATCCCAATCCCGATGTATTTCTAACCGCCGTGCGTGATGTGGCTCGTGCCCGTGGCATGGCACAACTTGCCAAAGATGCGGGGCTTGGGCGCGAGAGCCTTTACAAGGCGCTTACGCCCGGTGCCAAGCCGCGCTATGACACAATGCTCAAGCTGCTTCATGCGCTCGGCGTCAAGCTCTCCGCCTCCCCCGTTCGCTCATGAGCAACTTGCTGCGCGTCCCGTCGCAATGCCCAACCCGACTTCAACCCTGACTCCGCAAAAGCGCGGAGCCGGTTAATTTCACGTCGGGCGCTTGAAAACTGAGCATCACCCATCCGGGATGGCAAACCCTGAATTTTGGGTGTCTTCCTTTTGTGATAAGCTACGCGCCATCGTGATTCCACTCGTTTATTGAGCGATTCATTTCATGTCTTCCGCTTCTTCACTCGCAAGCACATTGCTGCGCCGTGAAATCCTCGATTTGCATGCATACCATGTGCCGGACAGCGCGGGCTATATCAAGCTGGACGCGATGGAGAACCCTTATCTCTTGCCGCACGCGTTGCGCGGCGAAATTGCCGATATGGTCGCTTCAGCCGCCATTAACCGTTATCCCGATCCGTCTGCCGCATCGCTCAAGGAAAAAATCCGTGACGTGCTCGGCCTGCCGGACGGGATGGATGTGCTGCTCGGCAATGGCTCGGACGAGCTGATCCAGTTTCTGGCGATGGCGCTGAACAAGCCCGGTGCAACCTTGCTGGGTGTGGAGCCGTCGTTCGTGATGTACAAGATGATCGCGACTTTCACCGGGATGCGTTATGTCGGGGTGCCGCTAGCGGAGGATTTTTCGCTGGACTTGCCTGCAACCCTCGCGGCGATCCGGCGCGAGCAGCCCGCGCTGGTGTTTCTGGCCTACCCGAACAATCCTACCGGTAACCTGTTTCCGGCGGATGCGGTGGCGCGGATCATCGAGGCGGCGCAGGGACTGGTAGTGGTGGATGAAGCCTATTATGCCTTTGCAGGCAACAGCTTTATCCCGCGCCTGGCGCATTATCCGAACCTGCTGGTGATGCGTACTTTCTCCAAGCTCGGCATGGCGGGTCTGCGGCTGGGTTTTCTGGCGGGCAGCACGGCATGGCTGGAGCAGTTGGAAAAACTGCGCTTGCCGTATAATGTCGGCGTTTTACCGCAACTGGTCGCCGGAATATTGCTCGAACATCACGATGTGCTGTTGCAACAGGCGGAACAGATCAAACGGGATCGCGCCGCGCTGTACCGGCAATTGGGCGGAATTGCCGCCGTGCGGGTTTACCCCAGCGAGGCGAATTTCCTGCTGTTCCGCGCGGCGAATGCCACGGAAGTGTTCGACGGCCTGAAGCGGCGCGGTGTGCTGATCAAGAATCTGCATGGCGGGCATCCGATGCTGGCTGATTGCCTGCGCGTGACTGTCGGCACACCGGAAGAGAACGAGCGCTTTATTGTTGCATTACAAGAGTGTTTGCGCCATGAGTAAGGGCGGTTTTGTGGTGGGCAAGCAAACCGTAGCGTGCGCTGTGCGCACGACAAATATATGCCGATCCGATCGAAATCCGTGCGCACAGCGCACGCTACAGCAAATGGAACGAAATCATGCGTAGCGCGAAAGTTTCACGCAACACACTGGAGACTCAAATTAATGTCGAGTTGAACCTGGACGGCAGCGGACAGGCCAAATTCGACACCGGCCTGCCATTTCTCGATCACATGCTCGACCAGGTCGCACGGCATGGCCTGCTGGACGTGGAGATTCTCGCCAAGGGGGATTTGCAAATCGATGCGCACCACACCGTGGAAGATATCGGCATCTCGCTCGGACAGGCATTTAACCAGGCAATCGGCGACAAAAAAGGCCTGCGCCGCTACGGCCACGCCTATGTGCCGCTGGACGAATCCCTGTCGCGCGCGGTGCTGGACGTTTCCGGCCGCCCCGGCCTGGTATTCAATTGCGAATTTGTGCGCGGCAGCGTCGGCGAGTTCGATGTGGATCTGATCAAGGAATTTTTCCAGGGCTTTGTCAATCATGCCCTGGTTACGTTGCACATCGACAACCTGGCAGGCAACAATGCGCACCATCAGGCCGAAACGATTTTCAAGGCCTTCGGCCGCGCATTGCGCATGGCGGTGGAGCTTGATCCGCGCATGGTCGGCGTGATGCCATCCACCAAGGGCACACTATAAGTTGAAATGATTGATGTCGCCGTTGTAGATTACGGGATGGGCAACTTGCGCTCGGTCGAACAGGCTTTGCGCAAAGTGGCTCCCGATGACAAAATTATCGTAAGCGATGATGCCAAGGTGATCGCGGATGCGCGGCGCGTAGTGTTCCCCGGACAAGGCGCGATGCCGGACTGCATGCGCGAACTGGAGACGCGCGGCTTGCGCGATGCCGTGCTGGAAACCGCGCGCAACAAGCCTTTTCTCGGCATTTGCATCGGCATGCAAATGCTGTTCGATCACAGCACCGAGGGTAACGTGGCGGGGCTGGGCATTTTGCGCGGCGAGGTCGTGCGCTTTGCAGCCAACATGCGCGATGCGCAGGGCGACAAACTCAAGGTGCCGCACATGGGCTGGAACCGGGTGCGGAGGATCGAAAGACCCGCATCCCACGAGGGGGATGCGACGGTCGCCCCCTCGCCCTCCGGGAGAGGGTTGGGGAGAGGGAGTGCGCTCGAACATCCATTGTGGGCAGGCATCCCGCAGGACGAACGCTTTTACTTTGTGCACAGCTATTATGTATGTCCGCAGGATGCGGCGCTGGTGCAGGGAACCAGCGACTACCCGCGGCCTTTTACCTGCGCGGTGGCGCTGGACAATTTGTTCGGGGTGCAATTTCACCCGGAAAAAAGCCAAACAGCAGGGCTGAAGCTGCTGCAAAACTTCGTACAATGGAACCCTTGAATATAACGTACTGCCATGCTGATTATTCCCGCGATTGATTTGAAAGACGGTCATTGTGTGCGCCTCAAACAGGGCGTGATGGAAGATGCCACGGTGTTTTCCGAAGATCCCGCCGCGATGGCGCGGCATTGGCTGGAACAAGGCGTGCGCCGCCTGCATCTGGTGGATTTGAACGGCGCGTTCGCCGGCAAACCGAAGAACGAGGCTGCGGTGCGCAGCATCATCGGGGCGATGGGCGACAGCGATGTGCCGGTGCAACTGGGCGGCGGCATCCGCGACCTGGAAACCATCGAGCGCTATCTCGACATCGGCGTGAGCTACATCATTATCGGCACGGCCGCGGTCAAGGTGCCGGGATTTTTGCATGAGGCCTGCGACGCCTTCCCCGGCCACATCATGGTCGGGCTGGATGCCAAGGGCGGCAAGGTGGCCGTGGACGGCTGGTCGAAACTGACCGGTCACGACGTGGCTGACCTGGCGCAGCGGTTCGAGGGCTATGGCGTGGAAGCAATCATTTATACCGACATCGGGCGCGACGGCATGCTGTCCGGCGTGAATATCCCAGCCACCGTCGAGCTGGCAGGCCCGCTGCATGTCCCGGTGATCGCCAGCGGCGGCATCACCAATCTCGATGATGTGCGCGCGTTGTGCGCGGTGCAGGCAGAGGGCATCACCGGCGCGATCACCGGCAGAGCGATCTACGAAGGCACGTTGAACTTCAAGGCGGCGCAGGCGCTGGCCGATGAATTGACTGGTAGCTTGTAGCTTGTATCTTGTAGCCGGTAGCAAAGTCAAAATCAGCTTTGTGGCAGGTTTTCGCTACAAGCTACCAGCTACAAGCTACCAGCCTTTACTGAGAGATTGCATTATGTTGGCAAAACGGATTATTCCCTGTCTCGATGTCACGGCGGGGCGCGTGGTCAAAGGCGTCAGCTTCGTCGAATTGCGCGATGCCGGCGACCCGGTGGAAATTGCGCGCCGCTATGACGAGCAGGGCGCGGACGAACTGGCTTTCCTCGACATCACCGCCAGTTCTGATGACCGGGGCATCATTTTCCGCATCATCGAGCAGGTCGCGTCGCAGGTATTCATTCCGCTGACTGTCGGCGGCGGGGTGCGCGAGGTCGGCGACGTGCGGAATTTGCTGAACGCTGGTGCCGACAAGGTCAGCATCAACACCTCAGCCGTGCTGAACCCGCAACTGGTTGCGGATGCCGCCGGGCGTTATGGTTCACAATGCATCGTGGTGGCGATTGACGCCAAGCAGATCGGATCAGGGCGATGGGATGTATTCACTCACGGCGGACGCAAGGCAACGGGACTGGATGTAGTGGAGTGGGCGAAAAAAATGCAGTGCTTGGGCGCGGGCGAGATCCTGCTGACCAGCATGGACAGGGATGGACAGAAAAACGGCTTCGACCTGCCATTGACGCGCGCGGTGACGGATGCGCTGGAAATCCCGGTGATTGCCAGCGGCGGCGCGGGCAACCTGCAGCATCTGGCCGACGGCGTGAAACAGGGCGGGGCGGATGCGGTGCTGGCGGCGAGTATTTTTCATTTCGGCGAATATACCGTGCAGCAGGCCAAGCGGTTTATGGCAACACGGGGCATTGAGGTGCGGTTATGACACGGTGCGCGAAAGCGACGAGTGCGGGAATAACCGCATCGCACCTCCTCCCGCAAACGGCTGGCTGCGCCATAACCAGCGACTTGGCGAGCGTTGTTTGCTCGCCTAGTCGAATGGTTAGTAGTTACATCAGTAACGTGTCGGAGGTGCGGTTATGAAAGATAAATGGCTGAGCAAGGTGAACTGGTCCGAAGACGGGCTGGTGTCGGCCGTCGCGCAGGACGCCGCTACCGGACGCGTGCTGACTGTGGCGTGGATGAACCGTGAGGCGTTAAAGCTGACTTGGCAAAAGAACGAGGCCGTGTACTGGTCGCGTTCTCGCAAGAAGCTTTGGCGCAAGGGCGAAGAGTCGGGGCATGTCCAAAAAATTAAAGAGATTTATCTCGATTGCGATGGCGATGCGATCCTGCTGCTGGTCGAGCAACAAGGCGGCATAGCCTGCCATACCGGGCACGCAAGCTGTTTTTATAGCCGCCTGGAAAAAGGGGAGTGGGTGGAAGTGGATGTGGTGTTGAAGTCCCCCGACGAGATTTATAAAAAATGAGCCAAGAAAAAATGAAGCAGGATATTTTGCAAAGGCTGACCGAAACACTGGCGGCGCGAAAACAGGCGTCACCAGAGAGCTCTTATGTTGCCAAACTATTTGGAAAAGGCGAGGATGCCATCCTGAAGAAAATCGGCGAGGAAGCGACGGAAGTTATCCTGGCCAGCAAAGGGGGCGACAAGGCGCATCTGGTGAATGAAACCGCCGACTTGTGGTTCCATTGCATGGTGTTGCTGGCCAATCACGGCTTGAGCGCGGACAATGTGCTGAGCGAGCTGGCGCGCCGCGAGGGTTTATCCGGCATTGCCGAAAAAAATTGCCGAAAAGAATAGCCGTAGGGTGGGCCGTGCCCACCATGTCGGGCGAGCTTTGCATAGCCATTCGACTAGGCCGCCAAAATACGGCAGCCAAGTCGCTGGTTAAGCCCGACCTACATTTTGGTTCCGGCTCGCCCGGCTTAGGGTGCTAAAAGTATCGAGGGGGTAGCAAATGACTGACTGTATTTTTTGCAAGATTGCGCAAGGCGAAATTCCCTGCCGCAAGGTGTACGAAGACGATGAGTTTTTCGCGTTTCACGACATCAATCCGGCCGCGCCGGTGCATTTCATGCTGATCCCGAAACTGCATCTGGCTTCGCTGGCGGAAGCCGGGGAAGCGCACGCCGCCTTGCTCGGCAGGATGCTGGTATTGGCCCCCAGGCTGGCGCGTGAGCAGGGTCTGGAAAACGGTTTCCGCACTGTGATCAACACCGGCAAGGGCGGCGGGCAGGAAGTGTTTCATTTTCATATTCACATCATCGGCGGCGGCAATATTCCGCCCATGGTGCGGCGCAGTTAGCCGTTAATTTTTTCTGGGAGGCAACATCATGGGTTCATTCAGCATCTGGCATTGGCTTATTGTATTGGTGGTCGTCGTGCTGATATTCGGCACCAAAAAATTGCGCAACCTCGGCAGCGACCTGGGTGGTGCAGTGAAAGGCTTCAAGGAAGGCGTGCGCGACGACGAGACCAAACAGGCCCAGCAGGAAGGACAAGTCATCGAAGGTGAAGTGACGTCAAAAACGCAGACGAAAGACAAGCCGAACACGCATGTTTGACATCGCTTTTTCCGAGCTGGTGGTCATAATGCTGGTGGCGCTGGTCGTCATCGGCCCCGAGCGGTTGCCGAAAGTGGCGCGCACAATGGGAAACTTGTGGGGGCGGATGCAGCGCTATGTGAATAGCGTCAAGAACGACATCGCGGACGAATTGGCGATTGAAGAAGTAAAGAAATTGCGCGGCGACATCAGCAAGAAAGTCACGGTCATCGAGCAAGCCACGCAGGAAGCACGGCTAACAATTGAGCAAGAAATACTGGGCGCGCAGACGGGCAGATCACCCGACGCGCCCGATGAACAAAAACCATCCGTCTCGCAATCTTCCAATACATCCGGCAAGCCAGTTTGATGGGCACCAGTGAACATTTTATCGCGCACCTGATCGAATTGCGCACGCGCTTGCTGAGCGTTACAATAGCCTTGCTGCTGGTGTTCATTTGCGTGTTTCCGTGGGCGTCGGACCTCTATACCCTGCTGGCGCAACCGATGCTGGCAAAGTTGCCCAAAGGCGGGCAGATGATCGCCACGGACGTCACCACGCCATTCTTCGTGCCGCTCAAGGTTGCGATGATGGCTGCTTTGCTGATCGCTCTTCCTTACATCCTTTACCAGACGTGGAGATTCGTCGCACCCGGCCTGTATGAACATGAGAAGCGCATGGTCATCCCGCTCATCGTGTCCAGCACCCTGCTGTTTTTTTGCGGCATGATCTTCGCCTACTTTGTGGTGTTCCCGGTGGTGTTCGGCTTCATCACCGCTGCCGCGCCGGAGGGTGTGGCGGTAATGACCGACATCGACAAATACCTCAGCTTCGTGCTCGGCATGTTCGTGGCGTTCGGGGTTGCTTTCCAGGCGCCGGTGCTGGTGGTGCTGCTGGTGCGCATGAACATCGTCGGCGTCGAAAAGCTGAGAGAAATCCGCTCCTACGTGATAGTCGGCGCATTTGTCCTCGGCGCGATTTTCACCCCGCCTGACGTGGTTTCGCAATTCATGCTGGCGATCCCGCTGTGGCTGTTGTACGAAGCGGGCATCGTGGTAGCGGGCTGGATGAAAACAAAAGAACCAACCGCAAAATAACGGCAGGGGCGCGATTTAATTCCAATTCCCGATCAATAGAGCAATATCGTAGGGCGGGTTCTACCCGCCGGATACAGATGTCGGGCGGAGCCCGACCTACGAAAATACACTTTTAATTTAAATCAAAGTTACACTTGGCAAATGAACATTTCTCACTGACTTCCAAAACTTCACATCGCCTCTCGGCAGCTTTCGACGCTCCCGCTAACCCAGCCAACTTGCCAAGGTCAGCAGCAACAACAGAATCATCCAGAACACCACCGAGCGCCACACCAACCCGATTGTGCTTTGCATGAAGTCCGCATCGGCATCGTCACCGACGCCCAACTCAGGCCTGTTCAGCGGCAGGCCTCCTTGCGGGATCGGCATGCCGAGGCGCACACCCAGCGCTCCAGCGCCGCTGGCCAGCAATATTCCCGCTTCGCTGTCCGGCCAACCCGCAGCCTGGGTGCGCCAGCAATACACCGTATCCTCGAAGTCGCCAACGATGGCAAAAGTCATTGCGGTCATGCGGATCGGCAACCATTCCAACGCGTAAAAAGCCTGTCGCGCGAAGCCGCCGAATCCCCCGACGACCCAATCACCAAACGGCAAATCATCCTGCCCGGCAGCCGCGTCTTCATCGCCCCACCGCTTGCGCAGAAATTGCCCGAGACGGTACAGCAACGCGCCCGCCGCGCCGCCCAGCCCGAACGCGCTGAACAGCACGAACCACACGATCACGCCGAACACGTTGCGGTGCGAGGCGATCAGCGCCTCCTCGATGGTGATGCGCGCCACCTCTTCGGCGTTCAATTCATGCGAGGGGACACCACGCCACCTGGACAGCAGCACGCGCGCCTCATCCAGATTGCCGTCGCGCAACGCATGATGAATGTCGGTGAAATAATGGCTGAACTGGCGAAAGCCCATCGTGAGATACAGCACCAGCACGTTGAATGCCCAGGCAAACAACGGGTGTACGCTGCATAACAGCCAGTACAGCGCCGCCACGCCGACCAGCAGCGGCAACACCGCCAGCAACCAGGCAACCTTGCCGTGCTTGTGCTGCCCGGTATTGAAGTGTTGCTGAAAAAAATCGACGTAGCCGGACAGCCAGCCATGCAGGTATTTGCGCGAGGAAAGCGGCTGGAGCTGCTCCAGCAACAACGCGGCGATCAGGGCAAACAGGCTCATGGCACCGTGAAAGCATCAACGATCAGGTGATGCGAAAGATAGCACACAACCTTGCTGCTTGCGCAGGTGGCTGCAAGCCTCTCCGCGTTATCCGGGTGCTGTTCCGGCATGTCATGTGCCGTTTCCAATTGTTTTTCATGCGTCAAAGCAAGACCTGACCTGATGGCTGCTCCCCGGATTCCCATTGAGCAACAGGCGTTCCGGCTATAGTCACGCCATGAGTACTTGCCGACGACCGATTATTTCCGGGATGACGTGTTGGCAAAGCGCACGGGGGACTTGTGCGGTCGGGCACACTACGCTTCGCCCAATGCATTGCGGGAGTCGTTAAGGCGATCAGGGGTCAACTCTTTTTCACCACCTGCATCGCGGTGGCGACCATCGCGGCGATATCGGCGGCGTTGCCGGGGAGAATCATGGTGTTGCCCTGTTTGGCTATATTGCCGAAGGCATCGACGAATTTTTCCGCCACCTTGAGGTTGACGGCAACGAGACCGCCTTCGCTTTGTGTCGCGTTGGCAACCACCTTGATCGATTCTGCGGTGGCGTTGGCGACCAGCAGCAGGGCTTCGGCTTCGCCCTGTGCGTTGTTGATGGCCGCTTGCCGGGTGCCTTCCGATTCGCGGATCGAAGCGGTCATCTTGCCTTCGGCAAGGTTGATTTCTTCCTGTTTCTTGCCTTCCGATTGGGCGATCAGCGCGCGTTTCTCGCGCTCGGCGGTGATCTGTTTCTGCATCGCGGCGAGCACCTGTTGCGGCGGGGTGATGTCCTTGATCTCGTAGCGCAGCACCTTCACACCCCAGTTCGGGCTGGCTTCATCGAGCGCGAATACCACGGTGCGGTTGATTGCATCGCGGTCTTCCAGCAGTTTATCCAGATCGCGCTTGCCGCATTCCGAGCGCAACGCAGTTTGCGCGAGCATGGTGATGGCCGCGAGATAATTGGAGGTTCCATAGCTGGCGCGCGCGGCGTCGGTGACCTGGTAATACAGCACGCCATCCACCTGTACCTGGGTGTTGTCGCGCGTGATACAGACCTGCGGGGCGATGTCGATGGGGAACTCGGTAAGGCGGTGGCGGTAGGCGACGCGATCCATGAACGGGATGACGATGTTCAGGCCGGGTTCCAGCGTCCTGTTGAATTTGCCGAACCGCTCGATCACCCACGCGTTTTGTTGCGGCACTATTTTGATTGTCTGAAATGCCAGAATGACCGCAAAGACCCCCAATCCGATGACGAATATATCCATGCTTTTTCTCCTCGTTAAATTCAATGAAACAGCACCTGTAGGGTGGGCTCTGCCCACCATGTCGGGCAGAGCCCGACCTACATTTGATTTCGGTTCGCCCGGCTTGGGATTATTCGATAATTAACCGGGATCCAACAATTTCCTTGATGCACCATGTCTGCCGCGTTGCGTCCGCTACTGCTTTGCCGGACAGTTCGGCATCCCACTCCGCGCCGCGATAGCCGACGCGGGCGTGGCGTTCGTCCGACCAGCTCACGATGCGCACGGTTTGTCCGATGTCATTGGCAAAGTTGACGTTCTCATGGGGGCAGGTATGCTGTTTTTTCCAGCGGTAGATGCCTGCCACGCTCGCCGAGCACAGCACTGCCGCAACGGTGGCCTGCCCGCTCCAGCCTATGCCCAGATACGCAATTACCCCTGCAGCCGCAAGCCCGAACGCCACGGCGATCAGATAGAACGTGCCGCTGGACATTTCGGCTATCACCAGCACCAGCGCCGCCAACCACCAAATCCAATATGCTTCCATCCCGCACCTCCCAAAGTATTGCCGACGGGTGCATTTTGACACGTTTACATGGTAATTCGGAAGTTTGGAAAAAAATCCTTCAGGGCGGCAGGCAGTCATTCATTCATCCGACACGCGTATTTCCGAAACAACCATCTCGCCGGCGATTTTCCCCGTCCGGTCGATTTGGCGGATCTTGACGGGCAACAGCCGGTACTCCATGCCCAGCCAAACTTCCAGCCCTTCTTCGCCATACGCGTGAATCTTGCGGAACGGCAATGCGCGCAGCAAGCCGAATTCGGTATGAATTTGCTCTTCTTCGCCGACAGCCAATTCGTAGCGCTCCAGTTTTTTCCCGTTGCTGATGTACATGGGTATCGTGCCTTTGCCCAACGATAGCTGTGAAAGTTGATACATGAAGCTGATGATGTCCTGAGCATGTTCCGGAAGCTGCGCATTGCTCCCGTTTGAGAAAAACAGCGATTTTTCTTCCCAAGCAAATTTCGCATCAAGCGCCTCTTTGCCATTGGAGGTATTTTTCATCTCGCTGTATTGGTTTGGGCGCAGCCCTTGTGCGGTCAGTGTCCCGCTGCTTTGCTGGTTCAATTCGTAGGTCTTGAAGATGCTTGCAAGGCCGGTTGTATTCATGCTTACCTTGAGCGTATAGCTTTTGTTGTCGCCGATTTCCAGGAGGTGGCGCGCCTCGCCGACCGGAAAGTCTGTCCCCTTGTATGCGATGAAAGTAAGTTGCGCGCGCTTTGGGAGCGGATGTGCAGGCTCGATTTCTTCCACCACTTTGTCGGTCGCCGGAGGCTGCGGCCCGGATTCGATCAGTGGGGCTTGCGCTTCGGGGTCAATGGGTTGAGTTTCCGGCTGGCTTTCTTCGGCTGGCCTGGTGTCCGGTTGCGCGGCGTCCGGTAAAACCGGGACAGCATGAGGTTTGGTTCTTTTTGCTGGAGCGGGTTTGGCGGCAGTTTTGGGCGGCTCTGCCGGGACGGGCTTGACTGCAATTTTTGGCAGCGGTTCCAATCTTGCCGTAAGTATCGGCAGGGGCGTTTCATTGGATGGCAATTTGACCAGCGGCGAGAACAGCACAATCACATGCGCCATCAGCGACAGGGTAATGGACAGGGCGATTCTTCCGGAAGAGGTGTGCGGCAGGTCAATCACGGGCAAGTAGCCTCCGGGGATGCTTTGCATGGCTGTGCATATTTGGATTGCGCCGAAGCGGGCATGGCAAATATGCCGCTCCTGTCATGAAGCCCGCCATGCCCGCTTCCCTCTCCCGCAAGCGTGCGAGGGGCAAACGAATCGCTTCGCGAGTTTCACAGTAAACGGAGCGAAGCGCAGGCGCGGAGGTTATCGCAAATTTGGCAACAACGCAGCTTATGCTGAACATGCCCGGAAGTTATCTGATGTCGAGTTTGCTCAACACCTGAATGAGTTGACTGCCGCCGGCATCGGTAATGATCATTTTGCATGGCAGGTTGTTGCGTTGCGTGGCCAGCCAGATTTCGGTGCGGTTTTCTCCGGTTTTTGTCTGGCTGTCAAGATACAGGGTATTAAATTCCCCGGCTGGTATTTTGAGTTTTTGATCGCGCGTGATCGCATAGCGGTAACTATCAAGTTTGTCGCCGTTAGTCATCGGGAATTCCAGCGTCTTGGCGGATTGCAGCGAGAGAAACATGAACTGATACATCGCGCTCAATCGGTCTTGTGTGCCGTCGGGCAGGTTGGACACCGTGCGTTGCGATTGATGTATCAGGGTGAGCTGCTTGGCATTCCAGTCGAATTCTGCACTGTTTTCCCTGCTCGCGTCGCGTTCGCGCCGATGGTTGAAACGCAGTGGCTGCAAGCCTTGCTTGCCGACCAAGCCGCTGCTGCCGACGAAAATTTTTTCCGGCTTGAACATCGCCAGCAAGCCGACGGGGGTCGTGGTGCTGGAAAGCGTGTAACGGTTATTGTCGCGCATGTAGGTTTCTTCGATCTGCCCGACTTTTATGCCGCCTTTATAAACATCGTAACTGGCTTGTACGCTGTTGGGCGGGGCGGCAAGGGCAGGGGGCAGAAGACAGAGAACAGAAGACAGAAGACAGAAGACAGCAAATAGAGGGTAGTTCAAGAACGCGGCGCAGCCGCGACTACATCTCTGTCCTCTGTTCTCTGTCTTCTGTCTTCTGATGCTCGTCATCTGTTTATTCCAGGCCGGGTGAGATCAGTGTGAAACCCGCTTGTTTGCGGTTGTGGGATATGACCCGGCCATCTTCGCTTAGTTCGATCTGGTCTCGGCATAGCCAGCGTATGGCTTGCGGATAGACGCGATGTTCCTCGTGCAGGACGCGCGCGGCGAGTGTCTGTTCGGTGTCATGATACAGCACCGGCACGGCAGCCTGGATGATGATCGGGCCATGATCGAGATCGGGGGTGACGAAATGCACGGTGCAGCCGTGTATCTTCACCCCGTCGCGCAGGGCGCGCGCATGGGTGTTGAGACCGCCGTATGCCGGCAACAGCGAAGGGTGGATGTTGACGAGCTTGCCGCGATAACGCGCCACAAAAGCCGGCGTGAGGATGCGCATGAATCCGGCCAGCGCCACTATATCGGGGTGATAGGTATCAATTATTTTGGCGAGCGCGGCATCGAAGCTGTCACGATCCGCATAGCCGCGATGCTCGACGACAGCGGTAGCGATGCCCCGCGCTTTGGCAATATTCAAACCTTCCGCATCCGCGCTATTGCTGATTACTGCCGCGATTTGGCAGGGCAGTTGCGCTTCCAGCAGCGCTTGCAGGTTGCTGCCGCGTCCTGAAATGAGGATGACGATAGATTTCATATTGACTTGCTGCTTCCTGAAATAATCCGTTTGCGGCGAATCTGATGCAACTGCCGGTGAAACTAATAACCATATCCGGTTATAGGCGCCCCGCTAACCTTCCAGCAATTGTTTCAATTCACCGCTCTGGTGCATCTCGGCCATGATATCCGAACCGCCGACAAATTCGCCTTTGATGTAAAGTTGCGGAATGGTCGGCCAGTTGGCGTAATCCTTGATGCCCTGGCGGATTTCAGGATCCTGCAAGACATCCACGGCGAAGAATTCCTTTACGCCCAGCGCATTCAGGATACGCACCGCGTTGGCGGAAAACCCGCACTGCGGGAATTTCGGATTGCCTTTCATATACAGCACCACCGGGTGTGTGGTCACTTGCTCATGGATGCGTTGCTGCACGTCTGTGGTCATGATGTCATTACCTGAGTTAAACGGTCGAGAATTCTATCGGTGTAGCGGCAACAACGTCAAGCGCGACAGCGCGTCAGCTTTGCGAGGTTATTCCAATTCTAAGTCAATCGTGCATTTTATGTAGGGCAGGCCATTGACCGCCGACGCACAGTTGTCGGGCACGGCCCGACCTGCGATTATTTTACTTTTGAAATGGAATCAGACTTACATTACCAGAATGATTTTGCCGGTCATGCCGCCCGCCTCGATCATGCGATGCGCTTCGGCCGCGTTTTCCAGCGGCAGTTTGTGCGACACCAGCACGCCAAGCCTGCTTGCCTCGATGAGCTTCGCACCCTGCTCCAGTATTTTGCGCTGGCGGATGCGTTCATCGTGGAGTTTCATCACCTGCGGGGTGAGCATCAGCTCGTAGCACAGCGACAGGTTGCGCAACCGCGCCAGTTGTGTATCGGCCAGCGACAGCGGGGTGGAGAGCAGGGTAACCAGCTTGCCGCCGATGCGCACGGCATTCAGCGAGCGCAGGAAAGTTTCGCCGCCCACCGTATCTAACACCACATCCGCGCCTTTGCCACCCGTCCAGTTCAATGTTTCCTGCACGAAATCCTGCTCGCGATACTCGATGATTTTCTCCGCGCCGAGGCCATGCACCAGCCCGACATTTTCTTCGTTGCCGACCGTTGCGGCAATATTTGCGCCGAGGTGATGCGCGAGCTGCAAGGCGACATGCCCCACGCCCCCGGCGGCGGCGTGGATCAGGATGGTCTGCCCGGCTTGCAGATGGGCGCGTTCGACCAGCGCTTCCCATGCGGTGATCAACACCAGCGGCAATGCGGCGCTATCCTCCAACGAAAGATTGGCGGGTTTTGCCGCGCAATATTCCTCGTGCAGCGTCGTGTATTCCGCGTAGCAGCCCGGCTCGCCGCCAATGCCGCCGTTGCAGAAATACACCGCATCGCCAACCTTGAAGCGCGATACCGCGCTGCCAACTTCTTCGACAATACCTGCGCCATCGCAGCCGAGTATCGCGGGCAGCTTGCCGGGGTAGTAAACGGGCTTGGCGCGCAGCTTGGTATCGATCGGGTTCACCCCGGCGGCGGCGAGTTTCACGCGCAGGTGATGCGGCGATGGCAGGTTGGGTTTCGGTGCCTCGTGTAGTTGCAGCACATCGGCGTTGCCGGCGGCGGTCATCAGTATGGCTTTCATAAACATCTTTCCGATTTCGTCATTCCCGCGCAGGCGGGAATGACGGTATACGGTATGTTAAACTGCTCGCCATTGTTTTGGCGAGAAACCATTATTTCTGCGAGGGCGGTCATGTCTGGAAACACACTCGGCACTTTGTTCACGGTAACCTCGTTCGGCGAATCGCACGGCGCGGCGATCGGCTGCGTGGTAGACGGCTGTCCGCCGGGCCTAGCGTTATGCGAGGCCGACCTCCAGCGCGACCTCGACCGGCGCAAGCCCGGCACCTCGCGCCATGTCACGCAGCGCCAGGAATCGGACACCGTGGAAATCCTGTCCGGCGTGTTCGAAGGCAAAACCACCGGTACGCCGATCGCGCTGCTGATCCGCAACGAAGACCAGCGCAGCAAGGACTACGGCAGCATCGCCGAGACCTTCCGCCCCGGCCACGCCGACTACACCTACTGGCAGAAATACGGCATCCGCGACCATCGCGGCGGCGGGCGCGCGGCGGCGCGCGAGACAGCGGGACGCGTCGCGGCGGGCGCCATCGCCAAGAAGTGGCTGAACGAACGCTACGGCGTGACAGTGCGCGGCTACCTCGCGCAACTCGGCGAAATAACCATCCCGTTCAAGAGCTGGGACGACGTGGACAACAACCCGTTCTTCGCCCCGGATACCAGCGTGGTACCCGCGCTGGAAGACTACATGGACGCGTTGCGAAAGTCCGGCGACTCCATCGGCGCCAAGCTCGCCGTGGTTGCGCAAAACGTCCCGGTCGGTTGGGGCGAACCGGTGTTCGACCGATTGGATGCTGAAATCGCCTACGCGCTGATGGGCATCAACGCGGTCAAGGCCGTCGAGATCGGTGCGGGCTTCGCTTGCGTGGCGCAGAAGGGCAGCGAACACGGCGACGAACTTACGCCGCAAGGATTTTTATCCAACAACGCGGGCGGCATCCTCGGCGGCATCTCCACCGGTCAGGACATCGTCGCGCACTACGCGGTCAAACCGACCTCCAGCATCCGCATCCCGCGCCATTCGATCAACAAGGCGGGCGAGGCCGTGGATGTTTCCACCGAAGGCCGCCACGACCCCTGCGTCGGCATCCGCGCGACGCCGATTGCGGAGGCAATGCTCGCGCTGGTGTTGATTGACCATGCGTTGAGGAATCGGGGGCAGAATGGGGATGTGGTTTGCAAGACGCAGAAGTTGCGTTAGTATCTTATCAGTTAAGTCTTTACATTTTTTGAGAAGATTTTGATTGCAGCAGAGGCAAAAAAGTGAGAATATTTAATTGCCTTAGTAGGTAAGCAATAATAACTTGAACAATTAAAACTGTATATTTTGATCGCGCGCCCTCAATCGGTAATTCCATTCGCCATGAAATTCATCCCGCTCAATCGCGAGTGCGGCAAGCTCCTCATCGGAGACTTTAATGC
>JACREB010000097.1 GCA_016218475.1 Nitrosomonadales bacterium
CCGCCCACACGCGCAACGCGGCTTCATTCAGCCGACCGGACAGCGCTTGATATTTTGCTTCTATCGTCGTCATGTCACTCATATCTCCACGATAGAGGAATTGTCGCAATTGTTCAAGTTATTTTTGCTTAACTCCTAAGTATCATTCACCTTTTTGAAGTGATCCACGTCGATCATGGCGATAACGAGGTTGGAGCCGTTATTTTTTGCGTGCTCGTAGATGCTGTAGCCTTCGTCAAAAAAGAAACGCCGGTTATACATGCCGGTCAGATAATCGCGGTTTGCGATATTCTGGATGGATTCCACCATTTCCAGCATTTCCAGATTTTGTGTTACGCGGCAAATCAATTCTTCATATGAATAAGGCTTGGCGATAAAATCATTTGCGCCATTTTTCAGGAACTGCGCGGAAATATTCCCGCCGTTTTCACCCGATATGCCGATGATGGCCAATTGGTCTTTCCCCATTCTTTTTCGCGCTTCCAGGACGAATGAAAACCCGTTCATCTTTGGCATGTTGTAATCCACCAGAGCCAGCTTGATATCCGGATGCTGTTCGAGTATTTCGATAGCCTCGTATCCGTCCTTTGCGATGAGCACATTCAGGCCTTGTATGCTCAGCATGTGCTTGAGCACGGCGCGCGCGCTCAACGAATCATCCGCGACCAACACTTTGATATCGGTATTCTTGTGTATCCGCCCGACCAGATTAACCACATATTCGTACGAATTGACCCCTCCCTTGAGCACATAATCGACGACACCCTTCTTGGTCACCATGTTGCGCAACTCTTCGCCGAAAGCCCCGGTCAGGGCGATGGCGGGGACGCCATATTTATTGACCAGGTCAATCACTTCCCCATATGGCGCATCGGGTAAATTCAAATCGCATACAGCGGCAATGAATTCGGATCCGCGGGTTTCGAGCAGTTGCCTGGCTTCATCCAAACTTGCCGCGACCATAACCTCGCATCCCCATTCATGGCGCAGCATGGCCTCGGCCATCTGCGCCAAGGCGCGCTGGTCTTCGATCAGCAGTACCGGGCGATCGATTTGGTATGTTTGCGGCTTGTGTACGACACGCCCGCCATGCCTGAATTTTGTAGTTTTCATATTTTTCATCTTTCTCCAAATAAAAATATGCTAATCCTTCAATCAACCAGACGCTAGTATACTGAAATAGGCTCTCAACCATGCTGTTTGAAAAAATATGAACTGGAGCTTGAAGAATTGGCTCAGGCGGTATACCTTGCGGCACGCAACATTGCCGGATGAGGCGTGGCGTGGCGCCATTTCCGGGCTGTCCGTGTTGCGCGGGCTGTCGGAAGACGAACTGGAACGCCTGCGCGAGCTTGCGGCTTTATTCCTGAACGAAAAGCAGATGGTCGCGGCCGGCGGTTTTTCTCTGGACGACGACACGCGGATCAAGATCGCCGCCCAGGCCTGCCTGCCGATTCTCAATCTCGGCCTGGATTATTATGCGGGCTGGGTATCGGTGATCGTCTATCCGGGCGAATTCGTGCCGGAACATGAATTCATGGACGAGGATGGCGTGGTGCATGTTGTCCGCGACGCGGCGATGGGAGAATCTTGGGAGCAAGGGCCGGTGATTCTGTCCGGCGCCGATGCGGTGCGTTGCGGTGAACACGATGGCGTCAACGTGGTGATCCACGAACTTGCCCACAAACTGGACATGCTGAACGGCGCGATGAACGGCTTCCCTCCGCTGCACCGCGAGATGTCTGCCGAACAATGGGCGCAAACCTTCACTGCGGCTTTCGCCGATTTCTGCGCTAAAGAGGAAAGGAACATGGAAATGGCGCTCGATCCTTATGGGGCCGAAAACCCGGCAGAATTTTTTGCCGTGACCAGCGAGGCGTTTTTCGAAACACCGCATATCCTGCGACAGGAATATCCGGAAGTGTACCGGCAACTGGCCGCTTTTTACCGCCAGTATCCGGCAGCGCGCAGAAATTCTGAGAAGCTATCTTAAAAACTCGCGAGGAGGGATGAATGCAAGGCGCACGGAACGGAGAAACCGGAATGTACACAGAGGTACATGAGGATTGCGAGTACCGCGCAACGCCGCAGACGCCCTCCGCAGCAGTTTTTAAGACAGCTTCTGAGGCCAAGTGCGCATGATCTGGCACATCCTGAGCATTCTGGCCGCGGCCTATGCCGGGTTCGCGCTGCTGCTGTATTTCTTCCAGTCGCGCATGGTGTTCTATCCGGAAACCGGGCGCGAGATCACCGCCACTCCCGCCCAAATCGGCTTGCCATACGAAGACATACAGCTAAAAACATCCGACAACATTAGCTTGCACGGCTGGTACATCCCGGTCGCGAAACCGCGCGGCACGGTGCTGTTCCTGCACGGCAACGCGGGCAACATTTCCCACCGGATCGATTCGGTGCAGATGTTTCATCGCATGGGCTACAGCACGCTGATCTTCGATTACCGGGGCTACGGCAACAGCGGCGGCGCGCCTTCCGAGCAGGGCACCTACCGGGATGCCGAAGCCGCCTGGCGTTATCTTGCCGACCAGCGGCGCATCCCCTCCTGCCGCATCGTGCTGTTCGGCGAATCGCTGGGCGGCGCCGTCGGCGCGTGGCTGGCCGCCACATCCCGCGACACGTTACTGGTGGAACAACTAGCCACTCGACTAGGCGAGCCAACAACGCCCGCCAAGTCGCTGGTTATGGCGGAGCCAGCCGATTGCGGGAGCGGGTCCGAAAAGCTTTTGGCCGGGCACCCGTGTGAGGCGGCCATTCCCGCCCCGGATGCTCCGCAACGCCGTGTCATGGCCGCCCGGCAAAAACCGGCGGCACTGGTGATCGCATCCGGCTTCACTTCCGTGCCCGATCTGGCGCGGCACTTCTATCCGTACCTGCCGGTGCAGTGGCTGGCGCGCATCCGCTACGATACAAGGGAAAGCCTGCGCGCTGTCGCCGCGCCGGTGCTGATCGCCCACAGCCCGGAAGATGAAATCGTTCCCTTCGAGCACGGGCGGGCGCTCCTTGCTGCGGCCAACCCGCCCAAACGATTCCTCGAACTGGCCGGCGGACATAACGACGGATTCATTTTCATGCGCGAAGCCTGGGTCAAGGCATTGGAGGATTTTCTCGATGAGCATGTCAATGCGGCCTGTGCCCGGCCAATCGAAACCCCGAAATAGGTTCCGGCAAAAGACAGCCAACATCTGCCGGTAGCACTTGCTGCCATTGCCGTTGCAACTTCTCCCCGGCTCGTTTAGAGTGCATTCCACTTACGCTGCGGAAGGGTGGCGGCACAGCCGCCGGGCACCCCCCCGTGGCTTGCTGTGGGGCGCTAAAGGAGATTGATAATGACGACGTTGGAACTAAAACTGAATCTGCCTGATCGGCTGGCGCGTGAAGCGCAGGCCGCAGGATTGTTGACGCCCGAGGCCTTATCTGACTTGCTCAAAGATGCGATGCGCCGCCGTGCCGCACAGGCTTTGCTGGCAGGGGCGAAGCGTGCTTCCGAGGCGGGCAGCAAGCCGCTGTCAATGGATGAGATTCAATCGGAAGTGAACGCGGTGCGCCGGACTCGCAGGAGCAGTGCGCCCTCATGAGGCTGGTGCTGGATACCAATGCTGGTATCGGCATTTCTGTGGCAAGGCACACCGGGCCGATTGGTCGGGTTGGCGGGGGAGAAGGAATGCCGATTCTTTACCAGCCGCGTACTGATTGATGAACTATCCGAGGTGTTGCAGCGCAAGAAGCTGGCGAAACAGTTGCAGGCCACGGGGCTGACCGCCGCGCAGATGCTGCGCAATTACCAGAGGCTGTCCACCACGGTCACGGCGCGCCAGTTGGCGCAGCAGGTTTCACGCGATGCCGATGATGATTCCGTGCTGGCTTGTGCGCTGGCCGCGCAGGTCGATCTGATTGTGTCAGGTGATGCGGATTTGCTCGTCCTCAAACAGTTTCAGGGAATACGCATCGTGACGGCTGCGCAGGCGCTCAAGAGCTTCACGATACCATAGGCAAAACCATGATTCTGCATACAACCGAAGTTAAGGAAACGCAGATTTAATCCGTTCGTGGTGAGCCCTTCGATAAACTCAGGAGGGCCTTGTCGAACCATGATCGGATTAAATCTATAACAATCAATTAGTACCGCCAACCCTTCGACAAGCTCAGGGCGAACGGGCGATTTAATCCGCGCTTCCTAAGCCGGGCGAGCCGGAACCAAAATGTAGGTCGGGCTCCGCCCGACATGGTGGGCAAAGCCCACCCTACGGATGCTATTTAACGCGTTGATAATAATATATAAACACAAAATTCTTGTCATTTTTTGACATCATTTGACTGATAAGTGACTAAAAGCATTGCCGGGCTACCGGCTGTTTCTGCGCTTCAACAATGGCGTTGCGGGTGAAATTGATTTGCGTGACGAGTTTGAGGGGGAAATATTCGACGCACTGAAAGACCTTGCCCAATTTGCCACCGCCTACCAGCACCCCGTGATGAAAACCGCGGCGCGACCCAATGGAGCCGACATCGCTCCCGACGCAATGCACTAAGTAGGTAAGCAATAATAACTTGAACAATTAAAACTGTATATTTTGATCGCGCGCCCACAATCGGTAATTCCATTCGCCATGAAATTCATCACGCTCAATCGCGAGTGCTGCAAGCTCCTCATCTGAGACTTTAATGC
>JACREB010000099.1 GCA_016218475.1 Nitrosomonadales bacterium
AGCCGATTGCGCGCAACCTCGACATTACCGAAGCCACGGTCAAGGTGCACGTCAAGAACCTGCTGAAGAAGCTCGGCTTCCGCTCGCGCCTGGAGGCGGCCGTCTGGGCCGTGGGCCGTGGCAACAAACAGGGCAATTGACATCCGCTTAATTCGGCGAAAACTCCGTAATAAGCGGCTTACGTAACGTCCGAATGCGCCCCCCCATATTTTCTTCAAGGCTCGAACATGACCGACGAACTGGAACCGCGCAACGAACTCGAGCAGCAACTGCTGGCGGCGCAGGAAGGCCGGATTTCGAGCGACGACCTGCTCAAGATACTGATGGACTCGCAGGTGTTCATGCCGGTGCAGGATGAAAAGGCGCCGGTGCTCAACATCCAGCGTTCGACACGCGCACAGCCGCTGGTGTTGTCGGCCGAGGACGGCACGCCGGTACTGGTGTTGTTTTCAAGCCCCGAACGCGCCAAGCCGTTCATCGAGGACTTGCCGGGTTTCCAGGGCGGCATCCTGGAACCGTTCAAATGGGTGCTGGAGAACATGGGCAGCGATTACGGCATTGCGCTCAATCCCGGTTCGGAACTCGGTTTCGACATGGAGCCGGAAACCGTGAAGGATCTCGCGCAGCAGCTCGCGGCGGAAACCAAGCACTAGCCTTCTCCTCCCCGTTAGCTTGAGGCCACATTTTGTGACCTCAAGCTACGGCTGTAGTATGTATGTACGAACGGCAAGGGAGGCAGAACCATGTGGAACAACCTGTCGAAAGGTTTGCTGGCGGCGGTCATCGCCGCCGGCGGGCTCGCGGCGTACCTGTTTTTGAATCAGGGCGCGCTGCGGCAGCAAGCCAACGAGAACGAAAAGAAAGCCCAGGCGATGGAGCAGCAACTCGCGCAGGCGAAAGGCGAAGTCGGAAAACTCGCCAAGGAAAAGGAAGCCGAACTCGCCAAGCTGAAGCAGGCGCAGAACGAAATGCTTCAAAGCCTGAAAAAGGAAGTCGAGGCCGGCGAAGTCATGGTCAACCAGCTCGCCGACCGGCTGTCGGTCAAAATCCTCGACAAAATCCTGTTCGCCTCCGGCGAAGCCACGATCTCGGGCAAAGGTCAGAACGTCCTCAAGCGCGTGGGTAAGGTGCTGGCGTCGGCGCGCGACAAGGACAAGGTCATCCGCATCGAGGGCCATACCGACAACGTGCCCATCAGCGCGAAACTAAAAGAAAAGTTCGCGACCAACTGGGAACTCTCCACCGCGCGCGCCACCACCGTCGTGCGCTTCCTGGCGGAGTCATCCAAGATTCCGCCGGACGCTTTCGAGGCTGCGGGCTTGGGCGAATACCATCCCGTCGCCAAGAACGATACGCCCCAAAGCCGCCAGCAGAACCGGCGCATCGAGATCATTCTCTATCCGCGCGTGCAGGAGTTGGCGAAGGAATTGCCGAAGGCGAAAGAACAACCGGCTGCTGTCGAAATCAAACCCGCGCAATAGATGTGTCAAGAATTGAAGCTGCGCTCTATTGCATAGAGGCTATCACCATGAAGGCCCTGTCGTTCATCCTTCTCTGTTTTCTTCTACCATCCACCGCTATTGCATCGGAGCCTTGGCGCCATATTCGGACAATCGGCATGATCCAAATGGTTGTGGTGGATAAAGCACAATACAAGAATCAAGATATTTATCGGCTCGCTATTGGAAAACTTTGCGCAGGAAAAAACTTCTGCTATGTGCTTTTCTGGTCGGATGAGAAACTCATTCCAACCAAAATGCCTATGACAGACGCCCAGGCTAAGGCCATGGTGGCTAACTGGACATACAATGGAAATACAGGTCACCGCCAGTTGTTGTGGTCATGTTCCATCGTAAATGACCCAACGCAATGCTTTCGCTGATGAATACCTCTAACTTGGCACTCCAAAGGGTCAGGTAAAAGTGTCAAGGATCTTTAATTACCCGCATATGACTACATGCCGGCTTGCCATCTTTCTTCTTTGCACGGTATTACTTTCTACAATGTTTGGCTGCGCCTCATTTGACCGCGTAGCGGTAACAAAATTTGAGCCAATACGAACAGAGGCAGGTGCCCAAGTCTTCAAGTTCACGGCGTTCGCCGGCGCGGCTTATCCACTTAAATCAGAAGAAGCTGAACGAACCCGGATCGACTGGCTTGAAACATGGTTGAAAGACAACGGTTATGATCCAAAGAAATACGAAGTACGAGTTCAACCTCAAAGTGCAACACTTTACCGGCTGAGGGCTTCCGCGCCAAAGTGCGCGGACTATGCCCAAAGCCTACAAACACCTCTCACAACGCGAACGCGACATGATTGCGGTGCTGAAGAGCCGGGGCGAGCCG
>JACREB010000006.1 GCA_016218475.1 Nitrosomonadales bacterium
CCTCAAGCCCCAAAATCTTCGCCGGGATGACCGCTCCCATTTGTTGTACCTACCCGAGTCCTGGAAAAACCAGGTGGATACACCATCTCCGGGATGTCGGTCATCTCATTTCACCGTAGGATTTACCGGAAGAGCCCAAATTGGTCTACTGGCTCGCAGGACTGCTCACATGTCATTCATAGTGATGGCATAATGAATGCAGAAGGGGGGCAAATGCTGACAAGTACCAGTATCGGGGAGTACTCGTGGAATGAGCGTTGACCGCTTCCAACTCCTGCGAAATGTGGGGCAATTCGATTCGGTCAATGCAGGGGCTCAGCTCCCGTTGGGGAGGCTCGCGCTTATTTACGCGGAAAACGGACGAGGGAAGACCACGCTTGCGGCGATCCTAAGGTCTGTAGGCAGCGGTGACGCGACGCTCCTGGCGGAGCGCCATCGACTTGGCGCCCAGCATCCTCCGCATTTGGTCCTTGCGCCCGGGGCGGGTGTTCCCCTCGTCTATCAGAACGGTGCATGGTCTGCCACGCATCCGGCCATAGCAGTCTTTGATGACTACTTCGTTGCGCAAAACGTCTGTTCAGGCATCGAGATCGAGACGGCCCACCGGCAGAACTTGCATGAGTTAATCCTGGGGGCTCAAGGTGTTGCTTTGAATGCGGCTCTACAGGGCCACGTTGCTCGCATTGAGGAGCACAACCGCGCCCTGCGAACGCTGGGCGCGGCAATTCCGGTTGCTGCTCGGGGGGCGCTTTTGATCGACGCCTTCTGCGACTTGCCTGCGCAGGCCAACATAGATGAAGCTCTCCGAGAGGCGGAGCGAAACCTCGCGGCAGCACAATCAGCGGACACAGTGCGGCAAGCAGCACCGTTTTCCGTCCTGACATTGCCGGCCTTTGATGTCACCGCAATCAACACTCTGCTGGCGCGTAATCTGCCTGACTTGGAAGCCGCTGCCGCCGCAAGAGTCCAAGCACATCTGGCCAAGCTGGGGCCAGATGCCGCCGCTTGGGTTGGCGATGGAATGCGGCGCATCATCGGCGCCTCTGCCGGTCAGGACGAAGGGATATGTCCCTTCTGTGCACAGGACTTGTCCGGCTCAACGCTATTGCGTCACTACCAAACGTATTTCAGCGAGGCTTACGAAGGACTGAAGCGGGATATCGCGCAGTACATACAGGAGCTAGATGCCGTCCACGCCGGTCCGGCTGCCCTCACCTTTGAGAGGTCCGTGCGCGACGCGGAGCGTGGCAGCGCGTTTTGGCGCACGTTCATCGACGTTCCCGAGATCACAATCGATACTGCTGCTGTAACGCATGTATGGATTCAGGCACGAGACGCAGTTGCTCAGGCGCTCGGAGAAAAGCAGGCTTCACCGCTTGAAGCTGCGCAACTTTCTGAGGCTGGGGTTGCGGCGATCAAGGCCTACGAAGCAGCCAAGGCAGCAGTTGTTGCGGGCTCTGGGTCCTTGCAGGCTTGCAATAGCCAGATTGCGCTTGTAAAGGAACGTGCAGCTGCAGCTGACGTGGCGACGTTAACCCAAGAGCTGACCAGGCTAAGATCCGTCCAGTCGCGCCATTCGAACCCAGTGGCTCCGCACTGCGCGGCCTATCTCGCTGAGAAGACCTCGAAGACTCAAACGGAAAACCTAAGAGAGCAGGCGCGACAGGCACTCGACAATTATCGGGACAACATCTTCCCTGCCTACCAGCAAGCAATCAACGTCTACTTGGGACGTTTCAACGCTGGCTTCCGTCTTGATGCGGTCAACCCTGCCAACAACAGAGCCGGTTCGTTTTGCACCTACAACGTGCTCATCAACAATCAGACGGTGCCGCTGACTTCTAATGCTGGTCCTTGCTTTCGCAACACGCTAAGCGCGGGCGATCGCAATACGCTTGCCCTTTCGTTCTTCTTCGCGTCGTTGGACCAGGACCCTCAGCTTGCGCAGAAGGTTGTTGTGATCGACGATCCCATGACGAGCCTCGATGAGCATCGCTCGTTGACCACAGTACAGGAGATTCGCCGGCTTGCAGGCCGCGTAGCGCAGGTAATCGTACTTTCACACTCTAAGCCGTTCCTGTGTGGGCTATGGGAAGGTGCGAACTCGGCAGACCGCTCGGCAATCAGGGTAACTCGGGATGCGACGGGGTCAACGTTGGCGACCTGGGATGTTCGGCAGGACTGCGTCACTGAGCACGATAAGCGCCACGAACGGGTGACTCAGTATCTGCAGGCGGCGGACCCCGCAGAAGAGCGCGCGGTGGCTACTGCATTGCGATACATCCTCGAAGCATTTGTTCGCATCGCCTATCCGGCAACGTTTCAGCCGGGCGGCCTCCTGGGACCATTCCTCGGCATTTGTGAGCAGCGGGTGAACACTCCGGCGCAGATACTCAGCCAGAGCGACATAACGGAACTGAGAGACCTACTGGACTACGCTAACCAGTTTCATCACGATAGCAATCCGGCCTGGGCGACGCAAGCAATCAACGATCAGGCCCTCATCCACTTTGCACAGCGCACGCTTGCTTTTACGAGACGATCATAGCGGCTTGTAGGCCGCTACAGGAGTGGTTGTCTGCTCCCAGACGGATGAGTTTCGGCGTTGCCTCTGCTCAAAAGATGGCTCTGGGTCGGTATGCGTCCAGCCCATCCACCTTGCTGACCGAGGGATTGCGCAGATAGTGTCCACGGATTTTGAGGTGGACACGTGGACACAAAGATGGCGAAGCCGGCAGCGCGGCGCACACGCAGGACGCACACGCCGGAGTTCAAG
>JACREB010000010.1 GCA_016218475.1 Nitrosomonadales bacterium
AGCCAGCCGATTGCGGGAGCGGGTGTGAGGCCGGTATTCCCGCACCAGAGGGCTACGCCCCACCGTGTCATACCGGCCATGTATTCACCCTGCACGCCGAACTGGAAGGCGGCAAGTGGATGCCGATATTCGAGCAACTGCTGCAAGGCTGGCAGGCGCAGGGCTATGAGCTGGTGTCGTTACGCCAATACCTGCAAGGATTGGATGCCGGCGCATTGCCGCGCCATGAAGTGGCAATGCGCGAGGTGGAAGGGCGGGTCGGCAAGCTGGCCGTTTCGATGGATAATGTATAAATTGTAAAAGCCATGCTCCGGGCATGGCCGAAAGACGCTATGAATGGACTGACGGTATAAGCGGCCGGGAAAGATTTGAGCGGCATTTTGAGCGGAAGGGTTTGCGATGGCGAGAAAATTGATCGGAATAAAGGAGCTGCTCCCGGGCATGTATATTGATGAAATCAAATGTGGCATGAGAGAGCGGATGCGGATCGGAGAGACTAAGGATTTCATGATATCCAGCAAGAATGAGATTGCTTTGATTGCCAAACAAGGCATTCAACATGTGTATATTGACCCAGAAAAAGGATTGGATGTTTACGAGGGATCGGAAGAGGACGAACTTGCACAAGTAGAAAGTGAAGCTTTTCGTGAACCGAGGTCATTGGAGGAAGAGCTTCGCGATGCCAAAGTTATTTTGGACAAGGCCAGCAACACGCTGAAAGATGCCATTAACGAAATCCGGTCCGGCGGAAAGATAACAATGGATCCGGTAAAGTTGTTGCTTGAGGAGATTTATAACTCGGTCAATGAGAACAAGGATGCCATTGTCACGGTCTGCCGAAAGAAAAAAAAGGACGGCTATATGCTGGAACACTCGGTAAGCCATTGCGCATTGATGATGGCTATTGGGCAGACAATGGGGGTGGCGAAAGATGAGTTGCTCGATTTGGGTCTCGGTGGTTTGTTTCACGATATTGGAAAGATACGTATCCCGGAGGGTATCCTGAAAAAACCGGGAAAATTAACCCCCGAGGAACTGGATGTCATCAAAAAGCACCCGCTTTGGGGAGGCGAGATAATGATCGCCTCGGGAAATTTTCCCGAAAAGGCTATTTCCATAGCCATGGAGCATCACGAGCGGTATGACGGAACCGGTTACCCCTATCAATTGGCGGGGAATGACATTTCCTTGGTTGGCCAGATGGCATCCATCGCGGATGTTTATGATGCCAGTATTTCCATCAGGCCATATGGAACAGCCGGAGATCCTTGTCTGGTCATCAAGAATCTATTTCAGGAGGCGGGCAAGTTGTTTCATATGGATATGGTTCAGCAGTTCATTAAAACAATCGGAATTTACCCTGTCGGAACATTGGCGCGGCTGGAAAGCGACAAGCTCGGGATCGTTATCAAGCAGAACAAAAACCTGACCCAGCCTGTAGTTCGCGTCGTCTATGATCTCAAAAACAATAGCTATATGCCGCCAAAAGATATTGACCTGTCACATGCGGGAGGCAGGGGAGATAAGGTTGTGGAGGCGGAATCCCCGGAGAAATGGAAAATTTATCCGGGTCGTTTCATGTTTTCTGAGTAACCCAAGACCGCTGAAGTAGACGACATTGCCTCAGGTTTGCCGTTTATCAACCAGCTTGAGATAATCCGCGCATGGCATTTTCACGCTGACTGCGCATTTTTGGTATTCGGAACATGAGTGAATTACAAGTAGCTTTGCTTGCAATAGGCTTTGTCGCAATCGTTGCGGTGTATGCATTTGGCTGGTGGCAGCAAAGGCAGTACCGGCGAAAATTTGGCGCGGCATTCAGGGCGAGCCATGCGGATGCGCTGTACCGGGAGAGCGATGCCAAGCCAGATGATCAGGCACGGCAAGCGTTCCCACCAGAGATGGTTGAGGCGGTGTTGAATGATGCGGTACCCGATGGGGACGATACGGCAGAAATGCCGCCTGTTGAAGAGGGCGCAGTTACCACCTTGCTGGATGAATCATGTTCCTTGTTGGATACCCGCAGCGATTTCATCATCGAATTGCATCTGGACGAACCCGGCCCAGCCGCTGTATTGGACGGTTTGTGGCAGCGCAAATTCGACTTCGGCAAGCCGGTACACGTATGCGGGCTGACGCTGGGCGCGCAACGATGGGAGCGTGCCATCGCCGAAAGCAAGACTTTGTATGCCCGCTTTCGCATAGCTTTGCAACTGGTGGACAGGGGCGGTGCGGTCAGCGCGGCGAAGCTGGCGGATTTTTGCGATCTTGTGCTGGGCTTGGCCAGGAATATCAAGGCGGATGCGACTGTTCAGGATGTCAACGAAACACACCGCCACGCAGTCGATCTGGATCAGTTTTGCGCCGAGGTGGACCAGATGGCCGGGATCAATCTGGTGCCGCCCGGCGAACGGTTATTGCCCGGTGTGAAAATCGCGCAAGCTGCCGCATTGCAGGGCATGACGCTGGAATCGGATGGCGCTTTCCATTTGCTGGATGCGCAGGCGCACAGCCTGTTCACTTTGATCAATCAGGATGCGAAGCCGTTCCAGGGCCACACGCTGGAGACTTCCAGCACGGCGGGTATCACACTGCTGCTGGATGTGCCGCGTACGCTGAATCCGGCTATTCAATTCGATCTTATGGCGCGTATCGCGCACGAATTTGCCAGGGAGCTGCAAACCAATCTGGTGGACGATCACCGCGTAGTGTTGAGCGACAGCGGGCTGGCGCTTATCCGCACCCGCATCGCCGGGATCGAGGCGAAAATGTGCGATAACGGAATTGTTCCGGGCAGCGGCCAGGCGCGCAGGCTGTTCGCCTAGATTTTTTATGAATCAATATTACTCATTACTTCCGGCTCCGTTCGCCCCGAGATTGTCGAAGGGCCGTTTATGGTCCGACAGGCTCACCATGAACAGTGTTCCTTGTGGCAGGCCTCTCTGAATGAGCGCAGATATAAAACAACGCATCGCGCAATTGCGCACTGAAATAGAGCGGCACAATTATTGCTATTACGTGCTGGACGACCCCGGCATTCCGGATGCGGAATACGATAAATTGTTCCGTGAATTGCAGACCCTCGAATCGCAGTATCCAGAGCTGCTGACTGCCGATTCGCCGACGCAACGGGTCGGTGGCAAAGTGCTCAAATCCTTTGCCGAAGTGCAGCACCGCACGCCGATGCTGTCGCTCAACAATGCGTTTGGCGACGAGGAAGTGCGCGCTTTCGATGCGCGTATCCGCGAGGCTCTCGGCAGGGCGGAAGTGGAATATGCGGTCGAGCCAAAATTCGACGGGCTGGCGATTACGCTGGCTTACCGTAACGGGGCGTTCGTGCAGGGCGCGACGCGCGGCGACGGCAGCACGGGAGAGGATGTGACGGAAAATCTGCGCACGGTGCGCGCCATCCCGTTGCGCCTGAACGGGATGGTCGCCGATGTGGAAGTGCGCGGCGAGGTACTGATGTTGAAGGCCGATTTCACGAAGTTGAACGATGCCCAGCGCGCGAGGGGCGAAAAGGAATTCGCCAACCCGCGCAACGCCGCTGCGGGATCGTTGCGCCAGCTCGACTCGCGCATCACCGCCAGCCGGAGGCTGAGTTTTTTTGCATATGGCATCGGTTATTGCGACGGTGTTTCTCTGCCCGTGCAGCATGACCGGCAGATGGATTTGCTGCGCCATTGGGGAGTGCCTGTTGCGCGACAACGCCGCGTGGTGCGCGGGCTGGATGGTTTGCTGGGCTATTATCGCGAGATAGGTGAGCAACGCGCCGTCTTGCCCTTTGACATTGACGGGGTGGTGTACAAGGTCAACGATATCGCGCAACAGCAACAGCTCGGTTATGTATCGCGCGCGCCGCGTTTTGCCATCGCGCATAAATTTCCCGCCGAAGAGGCGTTGACCAGGTTGCTGGATATCGAAGTGCAGGTAGGGCGCACCGGCGCATTGACCCCGGTGGCAAGGCTTGAACCCGTGTTTGTCGGCGGTGTCACGGTGACCAATGCCACGCTGCACAATGAGGATGAGATACGCCGCAAGGATGTGCGAATCGGCGATACCGTTATCGTGCGCCGCGCCGGGGATGTGATCCCGGAAGTGGCACGGGTGGCGCTGGAGCGCCGCCCGAAGGACGTGCGCGAATTTGCCATGCCGGCGAGCTGCCCGGTGTGCGGCTCGCGTGTCGCCAGGCAAGAGGATGAGTCGGTATGGCGCTGCACCGGCGGCTTGTTTTGCCCGGCGCAGCGCAAACAGGCGTTGCTGCATTTTGCCAGCCGCCGCGCCATGAATATCGAAGGGCTCGGCGACAAGCTGGTCGAGCAACTGGTGGATGCTCATATCGTCAATACACCGGCGGATCTGTATAAGCTGCAATTGCTGAGACTCATCACCCTGGAACGCATGGGCGAAAAGTCCGCGCTCAATCTGCTGGCCGCGATAGAGCTCAGCAAGCACACCACGCTGGCGCGATTCATTTTTGCGCTGGGCATCCGCAATGTCGGCGAGTCGACCGCAAAAGATTTGGCGCGGCACTTCGGTTCGCTGGATAATCTGCTGGCGGCGGATGCGGATGCTTTGCAACAAGTGCGCGATGTCGGCCCGGTGGTCGCGCAGAGCATTGTGGATTTTTTTGCGGAAGCGCATAACTGTGAAGTCATCGGGCAACTGCGTAAAGCAAAAGTGTCCTGGGATGAGCATCAAGCGCAACCGGCAAGTGCTTTACCGTTCAGCGGCAAGACTTTTGTGCTGACCGGCGCGCTCGCCACATTGACTCGCGATGAGGCCAAGGAAAAACTGGAAACGCTGGGCGCCAAGGTGAGCGGCAGCGTGTCGAATAAAACCGATTATGTGGTGGCCGGAGCCGAGGCGGGCAGCAAGCTGGACAAAGCGCGCGAGCTGGGTGTCGCGGTGCTGGATGAGCGGCAGTTTCTGGCGATGCTTGAGAACGAGTAAAAGCGTTTATCCGCAGATTACGCAGATTCCACAGATTTTTAGATTCTCCGTTTACCGGAAGATTTTTGAATCTGCGTAATCTGTGTAATCTGCGGATACTGGTTTGTATGCTTGCCCAATTGTGAGGAGAGGGTGCAGTGAAAAAAATAACCAAAGCAGTTTTCCCCGTTGCCGGCATAGGCAGCCGCTTCCTTCCGGCCACCAAGGCCAGCCCGAAGGAGATGATGCCGGTCGTGGACAAGCCGCTGATCCAGTATGCGGTGGAAGAGGCCGTGGCGGCGGGCATCACCGACATGGTGTTCATCACCGGGCGCAACAAGCGCGCGATCGAGGACCATTTCGACAAGGCCTACGAGCTGGAGGCGGAGCTGGCGATGAGCGGCAAGGAAGAACTGTTGCGCCTGGTGCGCGAAGTGATTCCCGCGCATATCAACTGCATCTACATCCGCCAGGCCGAGCCGCTGGGCCTGGGGCACGCGGTATTGTGCGCGCAGCCGGTGGTGCAGGACGAGCCGTTCGCGGTGATGCTCGCAGATGATCTGATCGACGGGGAGCCGCCCATCGTCAAGCAGATGGTGGATATATTCCGGCAG
>JACREB010000101.1 GCA_016218475.1 Nitrosomonadales bacterium
AGACTCAAGTCTTCCTCCATTATCCGGAATGCGCTCGCGCGCATTCCATCGATTACAACAGCGACCATGAGCCAGGAGATCAACCGTCCCTGCTCGCGGACGCACCATCTACGGGGGACATCAGAGGACAGAAGACAGAGGACAGAGGACAAAAAACCCTCAATCCCCTTCGACTACCTGCAGAACATTAAGCCTTGCGGCTCCACCGGTCTTGGATGCTGCATACACGCCAGCGGTCCAAAAACAAATGCCGGCGAGACATCATCTCGCCAGCAAATCCAAAATACTACGCAGCCAGGCTCGCCTGCTCAACACGGATACCGGCGCCCATGGTGCTGGAGATCGACACTTTTTTCAGGTATATACCTTTCGATGTCGCCGGCTTGGCCTTGTTCAGCGCCTCGACCAACGCCAGCAGGTTTTCGCGCAGAGCCTCCGGCGCGAACGAAGCGCGGCCGATGGTGCATTGCACAATACCGTTTTTGTCGGTGCGGTATTGAACCTGCCCAGCCTTGGCGTTTTTCACTGCGCCCGCCACGTCGGCGGATACCGTGCCCACCTTGGGGTTAGGCATCAAGCCGCGCGGGCCAAGAATCTGACCCAACTGGCCGACCAGACGCATCGCGTCGGGGCTGGCGATCAGCACATCGAAATTCAGGTTGCCGCCCTTGATGGATTCGGCCAGATCTTCGAAGCCGACGATGTCGGCACCGGCAGCCTTGGCCTCTTCTGCCTTTGCGCCCTGCGCAAATACCGCCACGCGCACAGTTTTCCCGGTACCCTTGGGCAACACCACAGAGCCGCGCACCAACTGGTCGGATTTTTTTGCATCAATGCCAAGGTTAATCGCGACGTCGATGGACTCATCGAATTTCGCCACAGCAGTTTCCTTGACCAGGTTCAGCGCATCGCCCAATGGATACAATTTATCGCGGTTGATCTTGGCCGCAATTGCCTTATAACGTTTTGACATGTTATACGCCCTCCACGGTGATACCCATGCTGCGCGCGCTACCGGCGATGGTACGCACGGCGGCATCCATATCGGCAGCCGTCAGGTCGGGCATCTTGGTTGTTGCGATTTGTTCCGCCTGCTTGCGGGTCAGCTTGCCCACCTTGTCGGTATGAGGCGTCTTGCTGCCCTTCTGCACACCGGCGGCCTTCTTGATCAGAATGGTCGCGGGCGGAGTCTTCATGATGAAGGTGAAGCTCTTGTCCGCGAATGCGGTAATCACCACCGGGATTGGCAGACCGGGCTCGACACCCTGGGTTTGCGCGTTGAACGCCTTGCAGAACTCCATGATGTTCAGACCGCGCTGACCCAATGCGGGGCCGATCGGCGGACTTGGATTCGCCTTGCCCGCAGGCACTTGCAGCTTGATGTAGCCAACAACTTTCTTTGCCACGTTATACTCCTTATCAGTGGGTTAAACGCATACCGGGAGCCTCTAAAAATCCAGATTTCATCCCAACTGCTGCGTTGCGGAAGAAATTTCTTGCTTGCATATAACCCATATGCGGCGCGGCGAAATTTCTTCCGCGCCTTGCATTTGGGCGAACTCTGAATTTTTAGAGGCTCCCTACCGCAACTACTCCAGTACGCTCCCCCGTTAAAACAAAAATCAGCCAGTAGCCTGTAGCGCGTAGCCTGTAGCAAAAGCTACCGGCTACTAGCTACAGGCTACCAGCTTCCACTCTCAAGCCTTCTCCACCTGGCCAAAACCCAGTTCCACCGGTGTCGAACGGCCGAATATGGTCACCGCCACGCGGATTTTGCTCTTGTCGTAATTAACGTCTTCAACACAGCCGCTGAAATCGGTGAACGGACCTTCCTTGACGCGAACCAGTTCACCCACTTCGAACAGCACCTTGGGTCTCGGTTTCTCGACCCCGGCCTGCATTTGCTGCATGATATTCTGCACTTCTTTCTCGCTGATCGGCGTGGGCTTCATCGCCGAGCCACCCAAAAAGCCGGTTACCTTGGGAGTGCTCTTCACCAAGTGCCAGCTTTCATCGGTCATTTCCATCTCGACCAGCACATAACCGGGAAAAAACTTGCGCTCGGTAATGCTCTTTTGCCCGCCCTTCAGTTCCACCACCTCTTCGACAGGAACCAGAATCTGGCCAAATTTATCCTGCATGCCTTCGCGCTGAATACGCTCGATCAATGCACGCTGTACGCTTTTCTCAAACTGCGAGTACGTATGAACAACATACCAACTCTTGGCCATTACCCACCCCGTCCCATCAGTTTATTTACCACCAGCATCAAACCGGCATCCACCGCCCACAGAAACAAAGCCATGGTGATCGTAAACAGGATCACCACACCGGTGGTTTGCAGCGTTTCCTTGCGCGTCGGCCAGACCACGCGCTTTGCCTCGGCAACAGAATCCTTGCCAAAAGCAAAAAAACGTTTACCCGGTTCGCTGGTCCATGCCACCACTGTGGCCAGCAATAAGCCAACCAGCACCGAGGCCAACTTCAATACTGCCGCACTGTCGTGCAAATAATAGAAGCCCGCGATACCCGCCACAACAAGCAGGAAAGCCACCAGCAACTTGATTTTGTCCGCCATGCGCAATTATTCCAATCAACTTTTACTTACTTCTTGGCAGGCCAGGAGGGTCTCGAACCCCCAACCCTCGGTTTTGGAGACCGATACTCTACCAATTGAGCTACTGGCCTAAAAATCAGCTTGTAGCTCGTAGCCGGTAGCTTGTAGCAAAACCTGCCCTTGCCACCCGCTACAAGCTACCGGCTACGAGCTACCCGCTCCTTACTCGATAATCTTCGCCACCACGCCCGCGCCGACGGTGCGCCCGCCCTCGCGGATCGCGAAGCGCAGGCCCTCTTCCATCGCGATCGGGTTGATCAGGTTGACGGTGATGCTGACGTTGTCGCCGGGCATGACCATTTCGGTGCCGGCCGGCAGCTCGACCGCGCCGGTCACGTCGGTGGTG
>JACREB010000104.1 GCA_016218475.1 Nitrosomonadales bacterium
ATTAAAGTCTCCGATGAGGAGCTTGCCGCACTCGCGATTGAGCGGGATGAATTTCATGGCGAATGGAATTACCGATTGAGGGCGCGCGATCAAAATATACAGTTTTAATTGTTCAAGTTATTATTGCTTACCTACTAAGCCGGACAAGCCGGAACCAAAATGTAGGTCGGGCTCCGCCCGACATGGTGGGCAAAGCCCACCCTACGGATGCTATTTAACGCGTTGATAATAATATATAAACACAAAATTCTTGTCATTTTTTGACATAATTTGACTGATAAGTGCCTAAGGCTGTTCCATAGTTTCGGTAGTTATGCACAAGTACCGAAACTATGGAACAATACCGGCATGACCTCAACTGAACGCCATATCCAAGCTCTCCTGCGCCGGGCCGGTACGGCACGGTCGCGCGATTTTGTCGCCGCCGGTATCACGCGCAGCCAGCTTTCGCGCATGGTGGTGGCGGGGCAACTGGTGCGGGTGGCGCGTGGCCTGTATGCCATGCCGGACTATCAAAGCGGTGAACATGGCGCGCTGGCGGCGGTGGCGAAGCGCGCGCCCGGCGTGGTGTTTTGCCTGCTCACGGCGCTGCGCATACACGATCTGACGACGCAGGCACCGTTCGAGGTCTGGATCGCCATCGGCAACAAGGATCATCCGCCACGGCTGGATTATCCGCCGCTGCGCACGGTGCGCTTTTCTGATGACGCGCTGGCAGCAGGCGTGGAGACACGCCGGATTGATGGCGCGAAAGTGCAAGTCACCAGTGTGTCCAAGACGGTGGCGGACTGTTTCAAATTCCGCAACAAGATCGGGCTGGATGTGGCGCTGGAGGCGTTGCGCGAGGCGCGCCGCGCGAATAAGGCGAGCGCCGATGAGCTGTGGCGTTATGCGAAGATCAACCGCGTAACGAATGTGATGCGCCCGTATCTGGAGGCGGTGGCATGACGGTTGACGTGGCTGCGTCGGTTCAGGCACGGCTGCTGAATCGGTCCAAGGCGCGCGGCGAGGATTTCAATCTGGTTCTGACGCGCTATGCGATTGAGCGTTTTCTTTATCGCCTCTCCTTGGCTCCTGCGCGTGATGTTTTCTGGCTGAAGGGGGCGTTGCTGTTTGATCTATGGTTCGACGTGCCGCACCGGCCAACGCGCGATGCGGACTTTCTCGGCTTTGGCCCGATAGATACCGAGGCACTGGCAGTTACAATGCGAGAAATCTGCGTCATCGCCGTGGACGATGGCATGACGTTCGACCTCGCTACGATCACCATCGAGGAAATCCGTGAAGAGGCACGCTATGGCGGCTTGCGTGTGCGGCTGCTGGGCAGGCTTGGAAATGCGCGCAGTACGGTGCAGCTCGACGTGGGTTATGGCGATGCAGTTACGCCGGGGCCGGAGGAGGCCATTTATCCGACCTTGCTGGACGATCAGCCTGCGCCGCGCCTGCGCGTTTACCCGCGTGCGGCGGTAGCGGCTGAGAAGCTGGAGGCGATAGTGAGTCTCGGCATGGCAAACAGCCGGATGAAGGATTATTTCGACCTGCGCGCCCTGGCGCTCGAAGGTGTGCTGGATGCCCGGCTATTGGGTGATGCGATTGCGGCCACATTTCAGCGCCGTGGAACGGTTGTGCCCGTTGATGTGCCGCTTGGTCTGAGTGATGAGTTTGCGCGTGACGCTGTGAAGCGAGCGCAATGGAAAGCCTTCCTTGGCAAAAGCCGGCTTGATGCGCCGATATTGGAGGAAGTCATTGGGGAAGTGCGACGTTTTGTAACTGAGCCGTTGAAGTTGGCGCGGAGTGTTGCGAAATGAGTGCCGACACGCCCAATTTGCTCTCCAGAATCGCGTGGTAACCATTTGATTGCATTGGTGCGTAATGGGATGTTCCGGTGTGCTTTTTACGCCGCAAAAACAGGTGTAGGATATTGAAAAACATGGAAATTGTCAGAGTGCTTTTTGTCTGCATGGGCAGCAAACCCGCTGAGCATAAGCGCTGGAACTGAAAAGAGTTTTTCAGGCGCTTCCGAAAATCCTCCAAAATTCGCTCAATTCGCCGAGCACTCGCCCGAATATTTCATGCGGCACCCCAATGTAGGAGCCCGACTTGTCGGGCGATTCCCGCAAGTCACCTATCGCGCAACAAGTTGCGCTCCTACGCCCCCTCTTTGTGGCTTGCCTGTTTGCAGTAAAAGGCATAAAGTAAGGATTCCTTACTTTATGAATTGAGTCTGCCATGCTTGCCAAAATGACCTCGAAAAACCAGCTTACCCTGCCAAAGAGCATAACTGCCGCCATTGGCCCGGTGGAATACTTCGACGTGGAAGCCTGTAACGGACAGATCGTGCTCACTCCGGTGCGCATCCAGCGCGGCGATGCCGTGCGCGCGAAGCTGGCCGATCTGGAGTTGAGCGAACATGATATTGCCGACGCGGTCGCCTGGGCGCGGAAATCTACGACAACCAGAAGTTCGCGCAAAAAATGACCCGCGCACCGCGCCAGCCCCGCGTGGTGATTGACACCAATCTGGTGTTATCGGCACTGGTGTTTGCCCAAGGGCGGCTGATGCCGTTGCGCCATGCATGGCAAGGCGCGCACTGCCAGCCGCTGGTATCGAGCGTCACTGCCGCCGAGCTTCTGCGAGTGCTCGCGTACCCGAAATTCAAACTCTCCACCACAGACCAGCACGAATTGCTGGCCGACTATCTGCCCTACTGCACAACGGTGCGCATGCCCGCCAGGTTGCCTGCAACGCCTGCTTGCCGCGATCCGTTCGACCTGCCTTTTCTGCAACTTGCCATCGCAGGCAAGGCGGAATGCCTTGTTACTGGTGATCAGGACTTGCTGATCTTCGCTGACCAGTTTTCCTGCCCCATCATTACCGCTGATCAGTTCATGAAAGCGTTAAACCTGTGACTGCTCCGGCATCGTCGGCAACTCAGGCGTCACCCAACCTTGACCCTGTCCTCCCGGCGCTGGCTCGACACGATGGCCAGCGCCATCGCATTTTTCAGCCAGTCGAGTTTAGTCTGTTTGTAGATTGCCATGAAGGTGTCGAAATCCAGCCGTGCCCGTTTGATCTTGACCTCCACGGCGCGGGTGACTTCCACGGGATTGCGTTCCAGCCAGCCAGAGGCGATGGCCTCGCGGAAAATATCCTTCAGGTGCGAGCGCACCGCTTGCGCAGTCCTAGCCTTGCCTTCGCCGGTGACGGCCTGAATTGCGGTGACACAATCCAAGGTAGTGATGGCCGACAGCGATTTTTCCACCGGCATTTTTTCGCGGATGATCTTATCCAGCGATTTGTATGATCTGCGCGTGGCATCTGCCAGCGTGCGCTGTTCCAGCAGCTCGGCATAACGGGTCATCCAGACATCGAGGGTTCGCTCTTTTGCGCCGGTCAGGCGATCAACCAGGCGCGTTTTAGTGGTCAGTTGGGCAATGTGCAGATTGGCCTCGACCGCCTGCGCGAAAGCGGCATGCCTATCACGACCAAGGCCGTATTCCCGTCTTATCGAAGATACTAAAGACAGATCACTGGCTGGCATTGCATAATCTTGGATACACGGGAGAAATATACGAGGGCGACACAGCAATTGGAGCTGCCTTTTCGACAACAATAATCAGATTGAGCACCCCTTGGAACTGACCGACTATCACGCCAAGTATTTTGCCTATGAACTGACCAAGCGCTGCCCCTCGGACAGCGTGGAAAAGCTCGCCGGTGCGGTAGCCAGTGCGCAAGTGGATATAAACCCGCACCAGGTCGAAGCGGCATTATTCGCTTTTAACTCACCGCTTTCCAAAGGCGCGCTGCTGGCTGACGAAGTTGGCCTGGGCAAGACCATCGAGGCCGGGCTGGTGCTTTCCCAGAAATGGGCGGAGCGTAAACGGTGCATCCTGGTCATCACGCCATCTAACCTACGCAAGCAGTGGCATCAGGAACTAACCGAGAAATTCTTCCTGCCTTGCCGCATCCTCGAAGCCAAGCCCTACAACGCCGCTATCAGGCAGGGGCAGTTCCGCCCGTTCGAGTCATCCGAAATCATCATCTGCTCTTATCAGTTCGCCAAAAGCAAGGCGGCTGATGTTCATGCGATGCCGTGGGACTTGGTGGTCATCGACGAGGCGCACCGGTTGCGCAATGTCTATAAGCCGTCCAATGTCATCGCCAACACGCTAAAGCTGGCACTGGCTGGCAAACACAAATTACTGCTCACGGCGACACCGTTGCAGAATTCGCTGCTGGAGTTATTTGGGCTGGTGAGTTTTATTGATGAGCACACCTTCGGCGACCTGAAAAGTTTTCGGGAGCAATTTGCCAACCTGAATCAGGAGCAGGTGTTCCAGACACTCAAGGCGCGGCTCAAGCCCGTGTGCCATCGCACCCTGCGCCGACAGGTTACTGCCTATATCCCCTACACCAAGCGCCTGCCGCTGGTGGAAGAATTCACCCCGGAAGAAAGCGAAGACCGGCTCTATCACCTCGTCTCGGAATACCTGCAACGCGATAACCTGCAAGCACTTCCAGCCGGTCAGCGTTCCCTGATGACACTGGTGCTGCGCAAGTTGTTGGCCTCATCTACTTTTGCCATCGCGGGTGCGCTGACTTCTATTTCGAATCGGCTCAAACTCAAGCTGGGCAAACAGGAGCCGGCAGAATCGCTTCCAGAAGAAAACCTATTGGGTGAGTTGGATCAGGACTACGAAGCACTCGACGAAACCGCCGAAGAATGGGCGGACGATGAACCAGCCGAAATTCTTACCGAGGATGACCGCAAGGCTCTCGAACAGGAAATTGCCGAGCTTGATGTCTTCGCCGCGCTCGCCACTTCAATAGACCACAACGCCAAGGGCAAGGCGCTGCTGAAGGCGCTGGGCGTGGCATTTGCCAAGGCGAAGGAACTTGGCGGTGCTGAAAAAGCCATCATCTTTACCGAGTCGCGCCGCACCCAGAGTTACTTGTTGCGCCTGCTGGCAGACAGCCCTTTTGCTGAAGGCATTGTGCTGTTCAATGGCACCAATACCGATGACCGCTCCAAGCTGATTTACAGCCAGTGGGCCGAGCGCCATCAAGGTACTGACCG
>JACREB010000107.1 GCA_016218475.1 Nitrosomonadales bacterium
GTTGGCCGTCCAGTAGACGGTGGTCGGGGTGGCGGCGTTGACGACCTGGATGAGGTAGCCGTTGGTGTTGTAGATGTTCTTGACGGCGAAGCCGGCCGGGTAGCCCGCGCTGGCGGGGTAGGTCCGGGTGTCGGTGCGGCCGTTGGTGTCGTAGCTGGCGGCGGTGACGTAGGGTGAGGCCGGGTTGTCGATGACGGTGCTGGTATTGCCGGGGCGGCCCAGCGCGTCGTAGCTGTGGGTGCGGCTGTAGCCGTTGTCCGATGTCGCTGTTGCGAGTTTGCCGATGCCTTTTACTGCGGTGTCGTAGGTCCAGGTGGAGACCAGGTCGGGTTCGGTGCGGGTGGTCATGCGGCCTCTTCGATGGCGCGCATGGGAAGTGCTGGCACGAACGCAACCTCCGCGCAAGCGCCTGACGGCGGGGCTTTGACGCGGATGATTGGCTAATTGTGCGGCAGGGTGGATGAAGGTTATCTCCGGTTTTTATCAAATATCAATCGAGTACGGCTTCATTGATTTTTCAAAATAAAATGCGATGCTGAACATCTTTAAGTTCAATTCGAGCCTGGCGATGAGCAATTCCTCTTCCATTCGACGATCTTGCTCCGCAAGAACCGATCAATCTTCTGATATAGCGGCAGGTTGTCCTTTTGAATCTGGTAATCAAGGATGAAGCCATCGAGAACCACAACGCGGCGACAGGAATGCAGTGTGCGCCCCTTAAATTTACCCGCAGAAATCGTCTCAGTCAGACAGGTAGCAACGACCACGGAATTTGGCTCCGGCAACGGTTTCCGACGATCAGGAGTACGGTTCAAGACATTTGAGTAGTTATCAGCAGCAGCACATTTCACCTCAAACAGATTGCTCTGCTTCAACCGTGTGACGACCACGCCAGAACAACGGTCATTGGCGAGCCATTCCTCCGACAAGTCCCGCGCGCGTCCTGCCGGCCCGAGACGGCGAGAATCGGGCACGCTCAGAAAGCCAACATCCCCCTCCAGCATGTTTATATGACGCAGGCCAGTCAACTCAGGGGGTACCTGGAATGTCCCGGTATCAAGATGACGCTGAATTTGATCCGCCCCGAATAGGAAACCAAATCCCGGCGTGTGACCAGACCCAACAGCCAGATCGGTCGATTCGTCATTAGCCTGAACCAGATCGGGGTCCAAATCCGACGACGGCACACAAAGAATGGCTTTGCCATTCACGCCGAACTCGTGATGCGTAGCCCGATCAGTTGCCTGAGCTGCCAGCGGCAAGCCAACAAGCACAGCAAGAATTACCCACCGACCAAGTCTTCGTTTGGCTTGATACATACAGTTTTTCATTTCGTGCAGAGTGCGCACCAGAGGCCTGACGGAACCAGCCTATCGAGGCTGTTCCCGAATGGCGTACCGCCAAAAGTACTGGGCGGGAGGCCATACTTTCCAAATTCAGTCCAATGGTAGCGAGTAATCGCCTGTGCGCTTGGGTACGCCGCTGCCGCTTCGCTTTGCGGCAGCAGGTTTGCATAATCGTTCGCAAGATTCAACGGTATCGTCGACTGCACAAGCGAGTTTGTCTCGGCAAAGCTATAGCCATTCACAATCAATGCTTTTGTAAGAACTGCACTTGGCCCAGGTTCTTTGCCAGTTGCTATGCCGTAGAACCTACACGCATTGAGGTCACCACCGGAGCATGCCTTCGAGTAGTAGCCCGGTGCGTCTCCACGGTTTAGGTACGCCCTTTCTTCCTTTGTTGTCCAGCAGCCATTATGTCCACACTTGTTGAAGAGATACCCATACGCAGCCGTTAGCGCACCATTCTCGAACTTGCCTCCGCCGATTACCGAAGCCGTACCACCCACAACCATTCGAGCTACACCATCACCAATTGGCCCGAATCCACTCGTCATCGGGCCAGCCAGTTCCGCAAAACCGGCAGCCATCGCACCGCTCGCAAAATCCCCGCCCATTGCCTTACTCATCAGACCACCTCCTGCAGCATGGAGTGCCGCTCTGCCAAAGCCACCCTCAGCAAACGAAGTATAGCCAAGCTTATTCAATCCTCCCGCAAAATCGCCAATTCCGCCAAACATCGCCCCGCTTAATCCGCCAGTAATTGTACTTTGAACCGTGCCTCCAGCAACGTAACCAATAATTGCACCACCCACAATCCCATTTCCAATCGCCACGCTTGTTCCAAGGGATGTTGCTAATGAAGCTCCCAAACCTGCTTTGCCAACCAATGCTGGTGCGTAGTAAATCGCAGCAACCGCAACCGCCGCCCTGAAGAACCCACCCAAACTGAAATACCCGCTCGGATCAGTACACACCATCGGGTTGCCCCAGCAATACGAGTACCGGTTGTAGCTCTGCAAATTGAACGGATCCTGGATGTTCGGATCGGCAGACAGGAACTTCCCCGTCACCGGATCATACAA
>JACREB010000105.1 GCA_016218475.1 Nitrosomonadales bacterium
CGGCAGTTTGTTGCCGAACCCAACACCGGGCGCGATACAGGCAATCATGCTGCGCATATTGGTTGGTGCGGTAATTTCCTTGAATGCCAGCACCCATTGACCTGGATACTGCGGCTGCACATCCGAAGCGCTCACCCAGAATTGCGGCGTTGGATAAAAGTTTGCATCTTCATGTTGCGCGCTGGTATTAGCCTCCTGCTGCGCCGGGCGGTGCAGGTTGTCGGCGTTCATTACCACGCTTGCGGCGCGGTGGTCGTACATCTGCACCATCTTGCCTTCATACAGCGGCACCGCTTCCGCCTCGCCTTTCTTCCAATGATTCATGCCGACCGGATACCAGCCTTGCGCTTCCATTTCATCGCGCCGTTTGAACAGGCCGGAGTCGTTGGTCATGTCGAACATGCGGCAATAGCGCACCGGCCAGACCTTAACCCCTCCCGGCCTCCCCTTGTCAAGGGAGGAGTTGGCGGCTCCCTCCCCTGACAAGGGGAGGGCTGGGGAGGGGTTTCGGTTTTGATGCAGACACAGCACCGGCTGCCTGCGATAAATCGCGGTGGTGATGTCGGCATCGCGCCGGGTTCTGAAAATCGGCGCGGAGCCGGTGTTGGGATTGACGGCGGAAAAATCCTGCGCGGTGAGCGTGAGGATGTGTTCGGGATCGTCGGCTTCTGCCAGCGTGTGCAGATAAAAGGCGCAACGAGCGGCGGTGACGGCGCGCTGCTCACCGCCGAAGATCAGCGCGCAGAATTTGAAGCGGCTGTCCACGTCGGGAAACAAACCTTTGCGGTTCTCGAAATCGTAGAGCGCAATGAGGCGCGATCCGGCATCTTCACCCTCTCACCCAGCCCTCCCGTCAAGGGAGAGGGGAGCCAATGCCCCTCCCCCCGCGCGGGGGAGGGGTTGGGGAGAGGGGGTGGTCAGCGTGCGAAAAAATTCCGCCGCGCCCTTGTCTGCCGCGATGCCGGAAGGGCACAACAGGCCGACCGCGCCGCGCGGATGGATCAGCGCTTGCGCGCGCTCGACGAACAGCGAATACAGATTGGTGTCGCCGCCGGACAGCAGCGGGTAGTCGCCGCATTCGCGCGCCACGCGGTTGCCCGCTTCGGCGGCGGCTTGCGCGCCAAGGTAGTCCTGCCACAGCGGGTCGTTGTTTGTTTCGAGTTGTGCGATGAGTTTCTTGCGGTCGGCGGCGCGTGCGGCCTTGGCGATGTCCGGTTTGCGCTCGGCGAACCATTCCACTTCCTGCAATTTCATCCTGTCCCACGGCGGGTTGCCGATGATGGCGTCGAAGCCGCCCTGTCCGTTTTGCCAGACGGTGGGGAAGGCCAGTTCCCAATGCAGGAAGTGTTCTTGACTCGCTTTGGCAATGGCTTCTTGCATGATGCCATGCGCCTGCTGTTCCTGTGGTGTGGGAAGTTTGCCTTTACGCTTGGCAAGAAAATTCACCGATTCAAGTAAATTTTCACCAAATTCATTTTTGGTAAGGAGTAGCGACCAAATTCTCTGATATTGATGTGCTCGTGATAAGTCTTCCCACGCTGCGGTATCAGCTACTCGTTGTTTAGGCGTACCGGCCCAGCGCTTGGCTTGCAAAAAATCGAGTATTCGCCACAGCGGCAGTAAACTTTCCGTGGCAGTGTCCATGAGCGCTTTGGAGTGGTGCGCCTCGGCAATATCAATATCGGTGAGGTTGCCAATCGCTTCCATTGTCATGCTCGCGCTGGCTATGCACGAGAGGTCATCTTGATGGAACATGCCCACAAACTTGCCCAGCTCGTGTGAAATATCACGGACTTTTCCGCCGAACAGCGAATCGCCGCAATGCAGGTGGTGGTCGAGGAACGACAGCGGCGCGCCGACGGTGAAGGTATGCAGCCACAGCGCGACCTTGGCGAGTTCCACCGCCATCAGGTTTTTGTCCACGCCATGCACCACGCGCTTGAGGATCATGCGGCGCACGATGTGGCGGTCGTCCAGTTGCGCCTCGCTCACCGCCCAGCGGTTTTTGTGCGCGGCGGTGAGGATGCGGTTGCGGATGTCATGGATGCGCGCGATCAGCGGCGATGCCCACGGGTTTGCAACGTCCTTTGCCCAGGGTTGCGCCGCGACTTCAAGCTCCGCTTCGGCGAGAGTTTCGAGAATTTCGTCGGCGAGATAGTCCACCAGCGAAACCAGAAAGTGTCCGCTGCCCATCGCCGGGTCGCAGATTTTCAGGTCGAGGAAATTGGTGGCCGGATCGAGGCTGTCGAGCAGCTTCCAGTCGTCCGGCTTGAGTTCGTGTTTGCGCTGCCAGTGCTCGATCCGGTTGTGGAATGCGGCTTTGCGCTCGGCGATCAACGGGCCGACGGTTTCGCGGATGATGAGTTTCACCAGCCCGTCGTAGGTGTAATAGCTGCCGCTGGTTTTGCGCGCGAAGCTGGCGGGGCGGGCAAGAATTGAAAATTGCCTTTCTCGTTCGCTTCCTCTCCCTGTACCCGCAAGGGGCATCCCCACCGCGAGCGGCAGCAAAGCTGCTCGCTCTGGCGAGACGGGGGAGGATTGAGGTGGGGGTATTTCTTCCACCACCAAACTGTATTCCAGCAGGCGTTCGTAGATGCCACCGAGGTGTTGCACGGAGAGGTCGCGGTAATTGATCCATGCGCGCAATAAATCGGGGCGGCGCGCGAGGTCGTCGAACAGCGGGGCGAAGCTCGCGTCCGCCACGCGGGCGCGCGTCAGCAGCGGCGCACGGCTTTCCTCGAACAGGCCGCCGTTGTAGGCGGGCATGCCGATGGAGGCATCGCCTTGCGCGATGATGCGGAACAAGTCGCCCATGTGTTGCCAGTAGCGGGCCGCGCTCGCGCTGAACACGTCGTTCGCGTCGCGGCGTTTGGCGATATCTTCACGGATTTTGCGCAGCGCGTAATCGTCATAGCGCGTGTCGCGCACCGGCAACAGGTTGCGATCTTCGGCGTAGAGGATGAACAGCAGGCGGTACAGCAGAATCAGCGTGGCTTCGCGCAGTTCCGCGAGATAGGCGGGAGAAGCGAGGTCGGCTTTCTCATCACCCGCCGCGAGGGCATTGGCGAGTTGCGGGAAGATGCTGGCAAATACGCGCGCGCCCAAGTCCTGCGAAACTTTTTCTTCGTACAGCCGCGCTTCATTGAAGGCGTATTCGTGGAAGGTGCGGTCTTCCTTGTCCCAGGTCTGGCGCAGGAAAGCGCCCAGGTGGAACAGGCAGAAAAACAGCTTGATGCCGTGCCGCGCCCCCGCCTCCGACACGTTACTGGCGAAGCCAGCCGATTGCGGGAGGAGGCGGGAGGACGGCACTCCCGCACCAGAGGCTTGCGCCCACCGTGTCGTGCCGTCCACATCGAACAGGTTTTGCCCGGTGCCGGGTACGCCGAGCAGGGCGGCGAGATCAAGTTCGAGGAACTCTTCCGAGCGCGAACGCGCACCTTGCCAATACAGCCGCCACACCGCTCCGTTGGTCAGGATGCCCCAACGCACCGCGCGCTCTGAGGCGACCTCGGCGCTGGAGAGGTAGCGCAATATCTGGTTGGACGGCGTACCGGGATCGAGGCGGCTGGTGGCATCGCCGCGATCCAGCGGACGCATCCAGCGTTTGGCTTCGATGATGGCAATACCGTGCCGGTAGCGGCGGTCATCGCGCTTTTCGGCACATGCGGCCCGCTTGGCTTTTTCATTTGGAAACAGCAGGAAATCCGGCACGTCATCGCGGCGTGTGCTGGCAGAGGTTATTTGCTTGAGTGTAAGGTCTTGCCAGCCCAGCAGGTCGAGCACCTTTTCGATGATATCGGCTTCGGTGTTGGCTTCGTTGAGCTGGCTGTCAGCCGTGAGCGGGGTGTAGATGCGCTTGAGGTCGGCGATAAAAATATTCAGCGCGTCATCCGACAGTGCTTCCCAAACAGGTGTCGTCTTAATGCCATCGAGCAGAAAATCTTGCGAAAAAAGTTTGCCGTCCATGCGTCTTTAATATGTTTGGGGGGGTGACTGTCAGTGCCTCAGGGTCAGCTTCACATTACTTCTACGGATACCATCCGGGGTGCAGTTATCCCCATAATCTTCCCTACACCAGCAACTCAGCCAACTCCTGATAAGCCGGGAAGCGCCCATCAACACTAATCAGTTGCGCTTGATGTTCAACAGCCGTGGCGATGATGATGCGATCAACCGGGTCTTTGTGATGTTCGGGCAGGAAAGCTGCGCGCTCGGCGATTGATTTTGATACCGGAATAATCGCCACACCATTTGCCTCGACCTGATCGAGCCAGCCTGAGACAGGCAACTGGAGAACAATCCGCCCGTGCTTCACAAGCCACGCCATTTCCCAACAGGTCATTGCCGAGACGGCCAGAGATTCAGCCGTTTCGATGGCGTCTATCTGTTGTTGTGCAAGCTTGTCAGGTGTGCGATTGACCCACCAATAGAGGGCGTGAGTGTCGAGGATGAGCATCAGGACAATGCTTCCCAGCCGCTTTCCGGCAGGCCGCTGAGTATGTCGCCCTTTTCTTCGCCCATCCCCGCGAGCGCTGGCGGTGGCGAGCGGCGTCCGGCTGGTTTTGTTGATTCCCACATTACGATGACGCGAGCGCGCTCGGCATGGGCTGGCAGTGCCGCATCCTGTATGACAAGGCGATGGTCGGCAATGGATGCGGTCGTTTCAAGAGCCAACATGGGCGAACCTCCTTTGAACCTGCGTCACGATAGGCGGTGATTGTACAACATCCTCTTGGCGTAGCGTGTTGACCGTAATACCAAAAGTACAGCGGTTAAATTGTTTTGCCGACCTCGCTGCCGCGAAAAATCTCTGCGCCATGCTGCCAGGCAGCAGTTATTTCTGGTATTGATTCACCGCCCGGTTATGCGCATTCAAATTACTGGAAAATTCCGAACTGCCATCGCCGCGCGCCACGAAGTATAGCGCGTCGGTCTTTGCCGGGTGCAAGGTTGCCTGCAACGCGGCCATGCCCGGCAAGGCAATCGGCGTGGGCGTCAAGCCACCGCGCGTGTAGGTATTGTAAGCGGTATCGGCCAGCAGGTCGCGCTTGCGCAGGTTACCGTCGAATTTCTCGCCCAATCCATAAATTACGGTCGGGTCGGTTTGCAGCAGCATGTCCTTGCGCAAGCGGTTCACGAACACCCCGGCGATCATCGCGCGGTCGCCGGGCGTTCCGGTTTCCTTCTCGACGATGGAAGCCAGAACCAGCGCCTGATAAGGGGTTTGCAGCGGCAAGTCAGGGGCACGCGCAAGCCATGCCTCCTGCAGACGTTGCTGCATGATCTGGTAGGCGCGCTTGAATATCCGCAAATCGCTGCTGCCTGCGGCAAAGTAATAAGTATCCGGGAAAAACAAACCTTCAGGATGCGTTTCTGTCGCGCCGATACGTTGCAAAATCTCCGCGTCGGTCAGGTTCAAGGTGTCGTGCGCAACATCAGGGTTGGCGTTCAGCGCGGCTCGCAACTGCTTGAACGTCCAGCCTTCGATGATGCTGATCTGCCTCTGAGTGACCTCACCCTTGGTGATGATTTCCAATAGCTCCTGCGGTGAAATGGCATGATCCAGCGAGTAATTGCCTGCCTTTAGTTGCGCCGACTTGCCGCTTAGTCTTGCCAGCCAAACGAACGGCCAGTCCTGTCCGAATAATCCGGCTTGCCTCATATCCCGCGCCACACTTTTCAGGCTGCCACCCTGCTTCAAGTCGAATTCAAACGGCGTGACCGGTAACGGCAACGGGTGATGCACGTAGTAACCCAGCGCGGTCGTGGCGAGCAACACGAGCACTATTAGCAATGTAACCAGCCGTCGCATCAAGCATCCTGTTGATCAAGGCCGTGGCGGATTTTCGCGGTAACCGGAAAATTCTTCCAACGGCGTTTTTCCAGTTCGCGTATCGGCCACAACCCGATGACGCTGTTCACGATGAACAATTCGTCGGCATGCAGCGCCTCATCCAGCCCGACATCGCGCACTTGCAGCGCCATGCCATGCTGCAACGCCCATGCCATGACCCGTCCGCGTTGTATCCCCGCCACGCCGCAACGCGACAGATCGGGGGTGACCAGCCGCCCTTGCGACACCATAAACAGGTTGCTGCGCGTGCCTTCGATCAGATGCCCCCCGGCATCCAGCAACAGCCCTTCTGCAAGCTGGCTGTCTTGCTGCTGCGCCTCGCTCAACTCAATTGCCGCGAGCACGTTTTCCAGGCGGTTGAGGTGCTTGACGCAGGCCAGGCGCGGCTGCGCAGACAGGCGCAGGCTGCATACATGCGCCTTGATGCCTTGCGCCGCCCATTCCGGCGGGTAGTCCGGCAAGGGCGAAAAATCCCAGATGCGCGTTGGCTCGGTATCGGCGGACGGCGTGTAGCCCCGCGCACCCTCGCCGCGCGTGACAATCAGCTTCACTATGCCATCGGGGTGCTGTGCGAGCACCCGATCCAACTCGGCGCAAAGCAGCCCCTCATCCGGGCAGGTGATGCCCAGCGCGGTGCAGTCACGCTTGAGTTTCAGGTAATGCAGAGACCAGTGCAACGCCTTGCCATTTACAGCGCGCAGGGTGCGGAACACCCCGTCGCCGTATAGCAGGCCGCGGTCGCGGATGCTGATCGTGCTACCGGGTGCGCCGTTGATCAGCATCGCGTTGGGAAAGATTAGATCTTGCGGAACACCAGCGAGCCGTTCGTTCCGCCGAAACCGAAATTGTTGTTCACCGCGACATCGATCTTCATATCGCGCGCGGTATTCGCGCAGTAGTCCAGATCGCACTCCGTATCCTGTTCGAAGATATTGGTGGTCGGCGGCGAAATCTGGTGATGCACCGCCAGCGCGCAGAATATCGACTCGATCCCGCCCGCGCCGCCCAGCAGGTGGCCGGTCATCGACTTGGTGGAATTCACCACCAGCTTTCTGGCATGATCGCCGAATGCCAGCTTGATCGCGTCGGTCTCGTTCTTGTCGCCCAGCGGCGTCGAAGTGCCGTGCGCGTTGATATACTGCACGTCCTGCGGATTCAATCCGGCGTTGCGCAACGCGTACAGCATGCTGCGCTTCGGGCCGTCCGTATCCGGCGCAGTAATGTGGTAAGCGTCGCCGCTCATGCCGTAACCGACCAATTCAGCATAAATTTTCGCGCCACGCGCCTTGGCGTGCTCGTATTCTTCCAGCACCATCACCCCCGCGCCCTCGCCGATCACAAAGCCGTCGCGATCTTTATCCCAGGGACGGCTGGCGGTGGCCGGGTCATCGTTGCGCGTGCTGAGCGCCCGCGCGGCAGAAAATCCACCCACCGCCAACGCGCTCACAGTCGCTTCGGAACCCCCGGCAATCATCACATCCGCATCGCCGTATTCGACGATGCGCGCCGATTCGCCGATACAGTGCGTCCCCGTGGTGCAGGCGGAAACCATCGCCAGGTTCGGCCCCTTCAACCCGTACATCACGGAAAGGTTTCCGGAAATCATGTTGATGATCGTGCCGGGAATGAAAAACGGCGATATCTTGCGCGGCCCTGCGGCAAGAAAATCGTTGTGCGTGTCCTCGATCATCGGCAGGCCACCGATTCCCGATCCAATATTTACGCCGATGCGCTCGGCATTCTGTTCGGTAACTTCCAGCCCGGAATCCTTGAACGCCTCCATGCCGGCCACCAAGCCAAAATGGATAAACCTGTCCATGCGGCGCGCATCCTTGGCGGAAAGGTATTGCGTGACATCGAAATCTTTCACCTCGCCGGCGATCTGCGCCGACATCGCGCCGGCATCGAAGTGGGTGATTTTGGCAATCCCGGACTTCCCCGCTACGATGTTCTGCCAAGCCGTGGGAATTCCTATCCCGACCGGGGATACGATCCCCAGCCCGGTAATGACAACTCTGCGTTTAGACAAACCGACTCCGCCAAATAAAATTTATGGGGGAAAACAGGAAGAAAGAAGGGTTACTTTTGGTGTGCCAGGACGTAATCGATGGCTTGCTGGACGGTGGTGATTTTTTCTGCATCTTCGTCGGGGATTTCGCACTCGAACTCCTCTTCCAGCGCCATCACCAGCTCGACGGTATCCAGAGAGTCCGCACCCAGATCGTTGACGAAGGAGGATTCATTCTTGACTTCGGATTCGTTCACGCCCAGTTGCTCGGCAACGATCTTTTTTACGCGCTGTTCAATTGACATCTTTATCTCCCACCCTGTTTAAGTTTCAAAAAACTGCGGCATTGTATCAAAATTGCCCAAAATTCCAAATAACAACTTGTGCAACGGTTTTGCGAGGGGGAAATTTCATAGCGAACCCTGTTGAGCAACAGGGTTCGTCCAACACAAATCAATCGGAACCGTTTAGGATCAATCCACTTCCTGGTACCAGTAGGTTCTGGTGCGGCTGGTCGGAACGCTGATGGTCGGTTTAGCGCCACCGAGGGCAGATTCACAGTCAGACCCCGTACAACTGGTATCGCCACCGCAGCCAATACAGAATGGCACTGAACTTTGTGATTGTTCACCCGTTACAGTCACATTTACCACCCCACCCACGGGGGATGGCGGAAGCCCTCCACCGTCATACACAGTGTATGTAACCGCTCCTGTCAGAGCATTAAGCCTGTAACCCTTGGCGATTCCCAGATTGGCGCTGCACGAATCAGAAGCAGAAGGCTGGTTCGTGCCGTAGTAGGTATAACCGGCCACTGTCAGGGGCGCGTTAACGACTTTCTCCCCCGCGAGGTGATCTTTAAAAAAGAAACTCGCCGACATAAAGCAGCAACGCGTAGGACGCAGCCATTCCAAGCTGCTTCAGCCATTCAATTGAAGTATTCGGGAGTGCAAATTTGCAAGTAGGCATGCTTCGTTCAGTTGGATAGGGGAACGGAAAAAATCTCACATCGTATAGCCCCACAATTCTACGCTTAGGGCAACAGTTACACGGATTGCTTGATCGCCCTATTTCTGCTCTTTAACATTTGGGCGGAACCTGAATTTTTGGAGGGATCCATAAACCCAAATAATCCATTGTGAAATTCATCCCATCTCTCCCTTTGTAAAAGGGGAGATATTTCGTTATAGCCAGACTTGCGGCTAATGAATCCGGGATAAATTTAGAATTGGAATTACAACCCCAGCCAAATTGTCAGCGCAACTTCGATTTTTTCCATTTGCTCTCCGTTGAGACTGCCAATTTTTTGTTTTATTCGTGCAACGGCAATGCTGGTAATTTTATCCACCATGACTTGTGACGCTTTATCAAGACCGTTCTCCGATGCTGGTTCGATGTCAACCCTGAACAGCTTGGCCGAATATAGTTCACTTGTTAAAGGCAGCAAGCTGCAGCTTTGATGTTCACTGAAAAAATTCGATTGAATCACTACCGCTGGGCGAGGCTTGCCATATTCACCGGGTGAAACACAGATGACAACGTCCCCGCGCTCGAGCTTCACACCCACCCCGTTTGGTCATATCCAAATTCCCAAAAATCGTCCGTTTTTTCTGCTTCTGCCTTGCTGACCAATCTGGATTGTCTGCGAGCCTCACGCTTGAATGCATCCGAATATACAGGCTTTACCGCTCTCAGTATCGCCACTGGTTTGCGTGAACGAGTAATGGTAATCGTTTCGCCGCTTTCAACAGCGGCCAACAATTCTGACAGTTTTGCCTTTGCATCATAAATTCCAATTGTAAGCATTTCTCGCCCCCAGTCTGGTTAGTCAGATTTTATTAGAACATCATGCGAACAACAAAGCAATCTTCTCGTGTTTTGCTTCTTGTACTTTGCCATTTAGCTTACGCAAAGGCTTCAAACCCGGCAGATGCAAGGGTTTGGCGTAGCGGAAGCAACACGATAGATAGCATTTTCGTGCAACACGGGCATGCACCGCTTCGCACTCGTCATGCCCCGCGTGCCGCCTGTCAGGGAGCTTAGGCCTCCAGTCGGTTTTAGGTAGAAACTCAAAAAAGGTCAGCTACACCATCAATCAAGCCAACACAAAGGGCTCCACTACGCCTTGGGGCAATAGCGCCACATGCTGGGTCAGGAATAAAGGGGGTGCGTGTTGAACGCTTTACCTACAACTAGGCCTTCAGGGTTTTCACTGGTCGAGTTGATGATCGGCGTCGCGATCATGGGCGTCCTGGCGGCAGTAGCGGTTCCAAGCTTCCAGGCATGAGCCCGGAGTGCGCAGATTCGCAACGCGGCTGAATCTATCACGAACGGATTGCAAAAGGCGCGCGCAGAAGTGGTGGCGCGCAACGCCAATGTTGCCTTTACTTTGGGAGCAGGCTCTTCGTGGGCTGTCAGTGTGGTTACGCATGCGTCGGTGATCGAACAAAGGCTTGGCACCGAAGGCTCCAGAAACGTTACCCGTACAGTTACCCCTGCAGGCTTAACAACCATCACCTTCAGCAATCTGAGAACGGTGACAACCAATGCGGATGCTTCTGCACCCTTCACGCAAGTTGACCTTGCCGCAACTGGAGGCAGCCAGAATTTGCGGGTCACAATCGGCGTGGGCGGCAATGCCAGAATGTGTGATCCCAATCTGGCTGCAGGCACCAGCTCGCGCGCATGCTAACCGGAGAAAAATCATGCACAAAACATCCTCCCTTAAATCTGCACAACAGGGTCTCGTGTTGCTGGAAGCGATGATTGCCATCCTGATTTTTTCGATGGGCATACTGGCCATAGTAGGTTTGCAAGCCGCCATGATCAAAAACACTGCCGACTCAAAATCGCGTGTCGAGGCCAGTTACATCGCGAAACAAAGAATTGGATTAATGTGGTCTGACCCGAACAATCTCCGTCCATTTTTAAACAGGCTAACATATCGTTCAGTGCGCATAAGATTCTCCAGGTTGAATATCGGCATATACCAAGGCATATGCTATCAAATAAGCGATGAAAAAGCGCAACTCTACTCTGGCATCACCTTGAGCCAGAACCTTATATAACCAAGAATATACCGCTTGTTCCAATAATATATCCGGCTATCGGCTGACCATTTACATGGGTAGGGTAAATTACTAAGCTGCGATCAACTTAACTGGGGGAGCAGCAATGCAATCCAAACAACGACAAACCGGCCTGACGATGGTAGAACTGATGATCGTCGTCACCATAGCCGCGATACTGGCCAGTATCGCCGCGCCATCATTCAACGATCTGATCAACAACACACGCCTGACTTCCACCATGTCGCAACTCACCAGCGACTTGAACCGCGCCCGCAGCGAGGCGATCAAACGTAATTCACGTGTGTTGGTTTGTGTGCGTGCCGGCACCGACGCAGCTCCAGTATGCGGCGCGGGTACTAACTGGCAAAACGGCTGGGTGGTTTGCTCTGATAAAGATACGAACCCAAACGATGGAACACCCGATGGCGTTTGCGATGCCACTAGCACAACCAATCCAAACCCGATTGCGGTGCATCAAGCGCTTAATGCGCGCCTTACCCTTACCGGCAACGCGGCCTCTATTTGTTTCAACCCGAGCGGCACTCAAGGTGCTACTCCTGCCACGGCGCTGTGTGGCACTGGAAATGCCACATTGGCTCTTACCGGTGCGACAACTGTTACCGCCACCATCGCACCCACCGGCAACATATCCAAGACGCCATAGAGGTTAACCAATGCGCCGCGACTTAAAACCTTTTGCCCCAAGCGCCGCACAGCGTGGCTCTTCCATGCTGGAAATTCTGGTCACGCTGGTGATCGTCGCCATCGCGCTGCTCGGCACGGCCGGTTTGCAACTGAATGCCATGCGCGTGAACAAGGGCGGCCAATTCCGCACCCAGGCAATATTTATGGCATCGGACATGGCGGAACGCATGGAGGCCAACAAGGCTGAAGCGGTTCTCGGAACCTATGCGGTTGCGGCCACCAGCGCGGTCGGCGCCGCAGCCACCAATTGCGCTGCGGCAGCCTGCAATTCGGCAGGGTTGGCGGCTTGGGATATAAGCCAGTGGGGGACTAATATTACCGCTGCCTTACCGCAGCCGACCTGGTCAATCACCACAGCCGGTGCGGCCAACCCCATCACCTACACCATCGTCATTAACTGGACAGACCGCAGCAATGTCAAAACGGTCGCCAGCGGCGGGATCGTCGATACCTACACCGCAACAAGAACCATAGGCAACTGAGATCATGAGAGCAGAAGACAGGCATCAGAAGACAGGCGACAGAAGACAGAAGACAGATTGTTGTCGCGGTTTCGCCGCGCCTTTATCAAAAGGCTGCCGCGTAGCGGCAACAAAACCTCTGTCCTCTGTCCTCTGCCCTCTGATGAAACTACTAGCCATTCGACTAGGCTGGCAAACAACGCCAGCCAAGTCGCTGGTTATGTCCTCTGAACGCGGTTTCAGCATGATCGAGATGATGATCTCCATCACCATCGGGCTGCTGATTCTCGCCGCTTTGACCGGCGTGCTGTCCAGCAATTCGCGCAGCAGCAAAACCAATGACCGCACCTCCGAACTGCAAACCAACGGGCGTTACGCGCTGGATCATCTCAAACGCGAGCTGCGTCATGCCGGTTATCGCGGCTACACCTGGGCGGAACCGAATACCCCGACCACCGCGATTGCCGTCACAAACGAATGTCTGAGTGGCGCTGCCGCCGACACCTTTGTGCAAAATATCCGCCAGGGTATCTGGGGCGCAAACGATGCCAATCCCTATACAGCCGACTGCCTGCCGGCCGCCAACCGGTTGCGCGGCGATATACTGGTGATCCGCCGTGTGGCCAGCGCGCCAACCACCACCCTTGTGGCAAACACCATGTACCTGCGCTCCACTTATGCAGTCGGCGAGGTATTTCAGGGCACTGTGGCACCGACCATCACCGGCACACCGCAAGCTGATTTTGCATTACAGGAATATGTTTATTACATCGGCAGCGACGACAACAATGCGGCGGTTCCGGCACTGCGCAGGGTTTCCCTGCAAGCGAACGCCATGGTTGATGAAATGGTGGTGAGCGGCATCGAGCATATGCAAGTGCAATACGGGAGCGCAACCACCGACCTGAACACCCAATACTACAACGCGGGCGATGCGCCGGATCTTACCGGTTCTTCCACCGCTGCGACGCAAAATGGCTGGGATAACGTGAACTCGGTGCGTGTCTGGCTGCTGGCGCGCAATGCCGCAATCGAAAACGGTTATAGCAACACCAACTCCTATGTTATGGGCGACATCACCTACGGCCCGGTGAGCGACAGCTTCCGCCGCCAACTTTTCTCGGTAGTTGTACAACTGCGCAATTGAGGGCGGATATCATGCGACATCAGAAGACAGAAGACAGAGGACAGAGGACAGAGGTCTTGTTGCCGCTGCGCGGCAGCCTTTCGATAAAGGCGCGGCGAAGCCGCGACAACGATCTGTCCTCTGTCCTCTGTCCTCTGTCCTCTGAACGCGGCTCCACCCTGATCATCAGCCTGATCATCCTGATCCTGCTGATGCTGCTCGGCGTGACAGCGATGAAGACTTCGGACACCCAATTCCAATTGGCTGGCAACCTGCAATTTGAGGATGCCGCGATGAATAACACCGAAACCGCGATCAACGCCGCTGAAACCTGGCTGGCAACCGGCACCAATTACAGCAATGCCGCCTTCACCGCATACAATGCAAGCGCGGGCACGTACCAGCTTTACCCGATTGGCACCCTGGCTGCATTGGCCGCGCCCGCCAACGACACTCTGACCATGACATGGGCCGATACCAATTCCCTTCAAGTCGCGGGAAACACCAATCAACGCTACATCATCGAGCTGATGTCCACCAACAACACCCTGGTGGGGAGCAGCGTGGCGACCGGCGGGCGCGCCAGCTCCGCTTGCAATAAGGTAAACACTTACCGGATTACCGCGCGCGGGGCCAGCGCGCGCGGAGCCACCAAATTCGTACAGTCTTACTACAGCGTCTTAAGCTGTTAACCGAGGAGATCCATCATGTCAAAATTTTCCATGAGGCTGCAAAAAAACCAAATTTTCGGCATACTCACCCTGCTTGGCATTTCATTTGCCATAATCAAATTTGCGCTAGCCATTACCGCTTTTGCCCCACAGAACCAACCCACCGGCTATGTGGCTCAGGACGAAGTGACCAACTACCGGTTGACCAGCGGCAATGAAACGCTTTACCGGCCGGAGTATGAGAAAGAATATTGGAGCGGCAACCTGTATGCCTATCCGGTAACGGCCACGGGAACCGTAAACACCGGCGCAGAACGCTGGTCGGGCGGCGCAAAAGAACATATTGATGTTCAGAACTACGACACCGGGCGATTTATCGCCACGATGAAAGACGATGGCACCAAGGTAGCATTCCGTGCAGCCAACCTGTCCGGCCCCGATGGTACCGCCGGAACACAAATGGCTTCGTTAAAAGCCACGATTAACACCGCCGCATACGACAGCACCGCCATTGTGAATTACCTGCGCGGCCTGCGCACCGCCGAGGCCACATCGAACACGGCCACATCGGGGTTGCGGAAACGTTCCGCATCGTCCACCGGGCCGGTATTGGGCGATATCATCCACTCGCGCCCCTATTATGTGTCCGACACTACTTACCCCACCGTGTTTGTCGGCGCCAACGACGGCATGTTGCATGCCATCAATACCACAACCGGTGCGGAACGCTGGGCTTATGTGCCCTCCATGCTGATCGGCAAGCTCAAGACGCTGGCCTACCACCCCAGTGACACCTTGCTGCCGTTCGCCCATGATTATTTTGTGGACGGGCAAATAAATATCGGCAACATCAGCATTTCCGGCACCAGTTCGCGCGTGCTGGTCGGCGGTTTGGGCGCGGGCGGGAAGGGCTTGTATGCGCTGAATATTACCGGCAGCGCCGGGCTGACCGCCGCCACCGAAACAGATGTGGCCAACAAAATTCTTTGGGAAATCACCCCGACCAAGGTGAACTACGCCACCCCGCAAGTTTATCCCGCCACCGCAACAGCGTCGGCCTACTACAACCTCGGCTATGTTTACGGCACACCGCTGATCGCCAAAATAAATAACGGCGGAACCCAACAGGATGTCATTATCATCGGCAACGGCTATAACGACAATTCGTCGGGAGACTATCAGGCCTATTTATTCGTGATCGATGCGGCCACCGGCAAGCTCGTCACAAAAATTCTGGCCGATACCGCAGCCACGACCAATGGCTCGGCCGCCAGCCCGAACGGGCTGTTCAATCCGGCGGCGCTTGACACCGACTCGGATGGAAATATAGATCGGGTTTATGCGGGCGACCTGAACGGCACGATGTGGAAATTCGACCTTTCCAGCACCACGGTAGCCTCCTGGAGCGCCAGCGTGTTGCTGACCACTTCGCCGGTGCAGCCGATTACCTCCACCCCCGGCGTAGCGTTGCATCCGAACGGCGGCTACATGGTCGCTTTCGGCACCGGCGCGATGCTTACTACGGCGGATACCACGGACGCCTCCGTGTACTATGTTTACGGCATCTGGGACGGTGCGCCAGCCGCCAACGCCGCGTTGTTGGCCCAGACGCTCACCGAACGCTCCTATACGTACGCCGGTGTCACCACGAGGGTGCGCCGCAGCTCCGCCAATACACCGACCTGGACCAGTGGCGCGGCTAATCACAAGGGCTGGAGAGTCCCCTTGCCCGCCGGTGAGCGGGTGGTCGGCGAAGGCAGTTTCATCGAGAGCAGCCGCTTCTACTTCAACGGCCACAACCCGACCGTCAGCTACGTCGTACCCGGCACCACCACCACGGAGTATGGCGAGAACTGGCTGATGGAACTGAACTATCTGACCGGCGGCAGCAGCACACTGCCCTTTCTGGATATGAACAGCGATTTATTGCTGAACGATTCCGACCGCATCAAGTATATAGCGTCGGATGCCGAAGTAGTGGCCGGCACAAAAACCGTAGATACCGCCATTACCAGCCCGAACGAGGACGGCATCATCGTCGGCAAATGGTTGTCCCGCGGCGTCCAGTCGCAACCGATCCTGGTGCAATTGACCTCTCTCAACACCACCCTGTTCAACCAGAACCCGGACGTGGCCTTTCCTGCTGCCGTCGCGTTGGAGCAGGGTGTGACGGGCGGCCACTTCGATGAGGATATTTATCACGGTTGCACGACCACAGCGGTTACCGGCGGCACTAAAGCCACTGCCACAATCACGGTCGGCACTACAGGGCAAACGGCGGGCTCGCCCGCGACATTAGGCATTATTTCGGTGGATGGCGTTACCGTTTTCCCCGCACTGACCGTTACCGATATTGCCAACGGCACGGCTACAACCACCAATGCTACGACTATCAAAAATGCGGTCACAGGCAGCTATACGGCTACCGTATCGAGCAGCACGGTGACCGTCTCGGCACCCACGGTAGGAGCTGCCTACAATGGCAAGACTTTTGTCATCGCTGCGGGCACTTCTTCCGCTGCGGTAGCGGGTGTGGCGGGCGTTCGGCCGACCGGCCTGATCAGCTTCGCCGGTGGCACTACCGATGGTTCCCATGATGCCAAGATCAATAAAGACCTGAACGGCAGCAGCAAGGACTCCGTTTTAGTAGGCTCTACCGTTGCAAGGGGTGGCAATCAAGAGGTTAACATAGGACAGGGCAAAACCCCGGTAACTGCCGCCAGCGCTGTCGTTTCTGCCATTGGCACCGGCGGCACCATCAAAGCATACGTCGGCGGCAACGCCATCACGGCGACTTGCGCGGCGGCAACCAATACCCAGGTTTGCCTTGTTGATAACGGAAGTTACACCAACGGCAAAGCCGTTACTTTAGGATCACTCAATGACAGGTGGGGTGACGTGACCGTCACCACGACAGCAACTGCGGGCGGCACCGGTACTGATGCCAGCGCGGGCTGGAGCAACTTCGCACCCGCACTGACCACGGTCGCATTCAGCGGCGGCACGGATGGTACATCCACGACCACCTGCTCCGCTATTACGACATGGCAAAGCAAGACGCACGTCCACCAATACGACGACAAGTATGACAAAACCGGCGTGAACATGCTTAATGCCAGCAACTCCGACATGAATCTGGCCAATGCGATTGGCAGCACCTCGACCGCTTTCAAGGTCATCGCCCAAAACCAGTACCTGAGCCCGGCGGTAAAAATTCACATCGGCAATGCAAGTTATTTATATAACGTGGATGCGGGCTATGTCTCGATGAAGAACTTCGTTACATCGGCAGGCGTAAATACTGTTGCAGGCATGGCCGCCTTGCCCACCTATACCCGCGCCAATGTCGGTAGCCTCGCCATCAACATGCCGACGGATGCGCTGACCAGCAAGGACTGGTGGGGCAACGGCGATGTGCGTGCCGGCTTGCACCCCACCAAGACGGGCTGTGTCAAGGCTGCCGCCGGTTCGACGGATGGCAACATGTACCAGCCGGTGATCCCGCCTGTCAATGGAGTGGATGGGCCGGGAACCCTCGGGTACTCCGGTTCGACCACCCCCTTGACGGCCACCGGCGCCCGCCACAATGGCGCATTGGTGATCCAGGTCATCAAGGACACCACACCGTATACTTCCATAGAAGAAAATGTGGCGGGTCGTCCGGAATACGGTTGGCGCGTCAAGTCGGCCGATTACAACACTTATGTGCTGGCGGAATACACCACCTTCTGGCATCACCCCAACGGCCTCTGCTATGGTGATGCGGGTTGGCTCAAGGCTCCGCCGTCCGATACCAGCAGCAGTACAGCCGTCACGCCTGCGGCCGGTTCCACCGACCCGAAGATCGGCGACCTGAGCGGTAGCAGCGGCACGGTGGATCACGTAGATAATACCGTGCCGAATGTCACGACGATCTATTATGTCGGCGGAACTTACGCGACCATTACCCGAACCGCCAACGCGGATGGCACGGTTACGATCGTGACCCGGGATGTCGCTTGCATCGCAGCGGGCGCAGGTTGCACTGGAACCGTGGACGTCGTCGCCAATACCAGCGGCAACGTCCTGACGGGCGGCGACGAACGCGGTTCGCAAGCACGCACCGGGCGAGTATCATGGCATGAGCTGATCAGGCAATAAACATGGGGGAGTGGTAATCTTACTGTGTCACATAGCGATCAAGGGATGCAGTGCAAGGCAAAATCGGGTGAAAAAGCGGAGTTTACATAGCGTAAATGAGCATTTTGAGCCCGATTTTAACGCCGCAATGCGCCCTTCAGCGCTATGTGACACAGTA
>JACREB010000102.1 GCA_016218475.1 Nitrosomonadales bacterium
CGTTCTCCCGCGCGCTTCGGGCCATGCAGCGCGGCCAGTGAAAACACCGCGATGATGGCGATAAAAATCACCCGTTGCACCATGCACAGCGGGCAGGGGTCTTGATGTTTGACATGTTGCAGAAACAGGCCGAAGCCCATCAGGCTGCCGGCGTATAGCGCACCGGCAAGGTACAGCCAGCGGTTGGAAATGTTTTGCCAAAGATTGAGCATGGGTTATCCCATTTCCTCTATCCACGCCGCCTGTATCGCTTCGAGAATTTTTTCGCCGCCGTGTTTCGGGTCGTCGTGAAAATCTTTCAGCGCCAGCACCCAATTGTGCAGGTCGGTGAAGCGCAAGCTCTTCGGATCGACTTCTGGATGCGCTTCCGACAGTTCGATGGCGATCAGCCTGACATCAGTCCATTTCATTTTTTCCTCCAGATCAAACCCGTTTGGTAGGTGCGAATCCATTCGCACAAACACCGGCCATGTGCGAATAAATTCGCACCTACCCATCAACTGCGTTTTCCAGAATTATTCTTCTTTCGCCAAATTGACAGTGTACTTCGGAATCTCCACCACCAGATCCTTATCCGCCACAACCGCCTGGCAGGACAGGCGCGAATTGGGTTCCACTCCCCACGCCTTGTCGAGCATATCTTCTTCCATCTCGTCCGCCGGTTCAAGTGAGCCGAACCCCTCGCGCAATATGACATGGCAGGTGGAGCAGGCACATACTTGCGCGCAGGCATGTTCGATCTCCACATCATGCCCTAACAGCGCATCACAAATCGAAATGCCCGGCTCGACATTGAATCGCGTACCCTCGGGGCATAGCTCCGCATGAGGCAGCACGATGATCTGCGGCATTATGGTTTGACCTCAAGATCGGAAATATTCTTGCCCGCCAGAACACCCGACACGCTTTTGTCCATGCGTTTTTGCGCGAAACCGACGGTGGCATCGTTTAATGCGGCGGCGGCGCGTTTGATGGCAAGATGATCGGCAAGCTGCAGGGTATCGCGCAACGCAACCATCCTGGTTTCGATCTTCTCGCGCCCGGCCTGGTCAAGCAGCCCGCCATCCAGCTCCAGCGCATGCTGCACGGCTTCGAGCAACTGCTCCGCCTCGGTCTGCTGTTCGCGCAGGGCGCGCGCCTGCATGTCGTCCTGTGCGTGCTGCGTGGATTCCTGCAACATGCGCGTGATCTCGGTGTCGGACAACCCGTAAGAAGGTTTGACGGTAATCGCCGCCTCGACCCCGCTGCCCATCTCGCGCGCCGACACGTTCAGCAACCCGTCGGCATCCACCTGAAAAGTCACGCGGATACGTGCCGCACCCGCCACCATCGCGGGAATGCCGCGCAACTCGAATTTCGCCAGCGAGCGGCAATCGCTCACCAGTTCGCGCTCGCCCTGCACCACATGGATGCTCATCGCGGTCTGCCCGTCCCTGTATGTGGTGAATTCCTGCGCGCGCGCGGTGGGAATGGTGCTGTTGCGCGGGATTATTTTTTCCGCGAGGCCACCCATGGTTTCGATGCCGAGGCTGAGCGGGATCACGTCAAGAAGCAGCCAATCGCCGCCGCTGCGGTTGCCCGCGAGAAGATTGGCCTGGATTGCCGCGCCCAGCGCCACGACCTTGTCCGGATCGAGATTGGTCAGCGGTGTTTGCCCGAAAAATTCCCCTACGGCGTGCTGGACTTGCGGCATGCGCGTCGCGCCGCCGACCATCACCACGCCCTTGATATCCGCGACGCCCAGCTCAGCGTCGCGCAATGCGCGGCGCAACGGTTGCAGGGTGCGCTGTACCAGGTTCTGCGACATCGCATGGAACTCGCTGCGCGCCAGCACGCTGTCGATCATTTCGCCCGTCGACAGCATCGCGGTGATGCGCGCCTCGGCATGTTCGGTCAACTGCTCTTTGGCTGCGCGTGCATGGGTCAGCAGCAGGCGTGTATCCCGCGGGCCGAGTGCGGAGAGATGGTTTTTCTCCAGCAGCCAGCAATGGATGCGGTGGTCGAAATCGTCGCCGCCCAATGCGGAATCGCCGTTCGCCGCAAGCACCTCGAACACGCCGCGCGACAGGCGCAGGATGGAAATATCGAAGGTGCCGCCGCCCAGGTCGTACACCGCATACACGCCCTCGGCGGCGTTATCGAGCCCATAGGCGATTGCCGCCGCGGTAGGTTCGTTGAGCAGGCGCAATACGTTCAACCCGGCCAGGCGCGCCGCGTCCTTGGTGGCCTGCCGCTGCGCATCGTCGAAATAGGCCGGCACGGTGATGACCGCACCGACCAGCTCGCCGCCCAAGGCAACCTCGGCCCGGCTGCGCAACACCTTGAGGATTTCCGCGGATACCTCGACCGGGCTTTTGATTCCCGCCACGGTGCGCAGTTGCAGCATGCCGGAGCCCGGCCCTGCAGAAGGAGCATCGGCAAAGCGATAAGGCAGGCGGCTGATCTCGCCGACATCCTTGAGGCCGCGCCCCATGAAGCGTTTCACCGAAACGATGGTGTTGGCGGCATCCTCGCTCTGCATGGCCTGCGCCGCCTCGCCCACCGCAACGCCGCCATCGGCCAGGTAGCGGACCACCGAAGGCAGCAAGGCACGCCCGTTTTCGTCGTTGAGTACCACGCTGATGCCGTTGCGCACCGTCGCCACCAGCGAATTGGTTGTGCCGAGATCGATGCCCACCGCCAGCCGGTGCTGGTGCGGCGCAGTGCTCATGCCAGGTTCGGAGATTTGTAGTAAAGCCATTATTAGCCTGTAGCTGGTAGCGTGTGGCTTGTAGCCTGGGGCGTGGCTTGCAGCTACCCGCTACAAGCTACCCGCTACAAGCTTTAGTTGTCTATCTCGTCATATGCAGCATGAATTTCTTCCGCAAGCCGTTCCATGAAGCGCAGCTTGCGCACCAGTCCGGCGGCCGCCGCATAATCTTTTTCAGCGTCGATTTTAACCGCAAGCTGTGCTTCCATCTCGCGCGTTTCATGCTCCATGCGGGTTTCGAGTTTTTCTAGTGCCGTGGCATCACGCGCCTGCTGCGCTTCGTTGACCGCTTCGCGCCACTCCATCTGCGCCGTCAAAAAATCCAGCGGCATCACGTTGTTGTTTTCTTCCTGGATATCCACGCCGTGCAGCGACAACAGGTAGCGCGCGCGCCGAAACGGGCTGCGCAAAGTTTGGTAAGCCTCGTTCACCAGCGTGGCGCGCTGCATGGCCGCGCGTTGTCCGGCATCGGGCAAGTGGGCGGATTTGTCGGGGTGAAACTGCGCCTGCAAGGCGCGGTACTGCTGATCAAGTTGCGCCGTATCTATCCGGTAAGACTGCGCGAGGCCGAACAACTGGAAATGGTCAACGAGAAACTCGCGTAGCGAGTCCGCGTCCCTCTCTCCCGGGGATTCAAGATTGCCTTTCTCCTTTGTCCTTTCTCCCGCTTGCGGGAGAGAGTTAGAGAGAGGGGCTCTTTGCGGGAGATAACCAGCGGCTTGCCCGCTTGCGGGCTTAGTCGAATGGCTAGTTGTTTCACCAGAGTTAGGAGAGAGGGAAACGGGCATGGTGGGTTTATTATCATGGGCGGCATATTTGCCATGCCCGTTTTGCTGAAAGTCGAAACTGGAGGGCTGCATCAAACGCCGAAACTCTCGCCGCAACCGCATTGGTTCTTAATATTCGGATTGTTGAACCTGAACCCTTCGTTCAAGCCTTCCCGGGTGTAATCCAGCTCCATGCCGTCAATGTATGGCAAGCTTTTCGGATCGACCAGCAACGTGACGCCATGGCTCGCAAACCGGAGATCGTCGTCGGTCGCTTCGTCGGCGAACTCCAGCTTGTAGGCCATGCCGGAGCAACCGCTGGTGCGAACGCCAATGCGCAAGCCGACGCCCTTGCCGCGCTTGGCGATAAAATTCCGCACATGCTTGGCCGCGTTTTCAGTCAGTGTGATGGCCATGCCCTATTCCTTGCATCTTTCGCCGCACGCGGGCGTTTCGACCACCGCGCTGTGTTTGTTCCTGTAATCCGCCACCGCCGCCTTGATCGCATCTTCCGCCAATATCGAGCAGTGGATTTTTACCGGCGGCAACGCCAGCTCTTCGGCTATTTGCGTGTTCTTGATTTGCAGGGCCTGATCGACCGTCTTGCCTTTCACCCACTCGGTGACCAGCGAACTGGACGCAATCGCCGAGCCGCAGCCGTAAGTCTTGAACTTGGCATCCTCGATCACGCCGTCCTTGCCGACCTTGATCTGCAACTTCATCACGTCGCCGCACGCAGGCGCGCCGACCATGCCGGTCCCCAGCCCTTCTTCGCCCTTGGCGAACGAGCCGACGTTGCGCGGGTGTTCGTAGTGATCCAGTACTTTTTCGCTGTATGCCATTCAATTCTCCTTAAGCTGGTAGCTCGTAGCCTGTAGCGGGTAGCAAAACCGGGTTAGCTACAAGCTACCCGCTACGAGCTACTCGCTCTAATGTGCAGCCCACTGCACGGAATTCAAATCAACCCCGTCCTTGTACATTTCCCAAAGCGGCGATAGTTCGCGCAGTTTGCCGATCTTGTTTTTCAGCAACTCGACGGCGTAATCGACTTCCTCGACCGTGGTGAAACGCCCCATGCTGAAGCGGATCGAGCTGTGCGCCAGCTCGTCGCTGCGCCCCAGTGCGCGCAGCACGTAGGACGGTTCGAGGCTCGCCGAGGTGCAGGCCGAGCCGCTGGATACCGCGATATCCTTGATCGCCATGATCAGCGATTCGCCTTCGACAAAACTGAAGCTGACGTTGAGGTTATGCGGCACGCGATGTTCCATGTCGCCGTTGACATGCACTTCTTCCATCGTCATCAGGCCTTTCAGCAGGCGGTCGCGCAGCATGCGTATCCGTTCGTTTTCCCGCGCCATTTCGGCCTGTGCGATGCTGAACGCCTCGCCCATGCCGACGATCTGGTGCGTCGGCAGCGTGCCGGAACGCATGCCGCGCTCGTGCCCGCCGCCGTGCATCTGCGCCTCCAGGCGCACGCGCGGCTTGCGCCGCACATACAGCGCACCGATGCCTTTCGGGCCGTAGGTCTTATGCGCGGATAGCGACATCAGGTCGACTTTCAATTGCCGCAAATCGATCGCCACCTTGCCGGTCGCCTGCGCCGCATCCACATGAAATAAAATACCCTTGTCGCGGCATATCTCGCCGATGGCTGCGATATCCTGAATCACGCCGATTTCGTTGTTCACCAGCATGACGGACACCAGCACGGTATCGGAACGCAATGCCGCCCTGAACTTGTCCAAATCGAGCAGCCCGCTCGGCTCGGGGTTCAGGAAAGTTGCGCTGAAGCCCTCGCGTTCCAGTTCGCGCACCGTATCCAGCACCGCCTTGTGCTCGATGCGCATGGTGACGATGTGCTTGCCTTTGCCTTGGTAGAAGTGCGCTATGCCCTTGATGGCGAGGTTGTTCGACTCGGTCGCGCCGGAAGTCCAGACGATTTCCTTGGGATCTGCATTCAACAGCGCGGCAACCTGCTCGCGCGCCAGCTCCACCGCCGCATCGGCTTCCCAGCCGAAGGCGTGGGAACGGCTGGCCGGGTTGCCGAATTTCTCGGTGAGATAGGGGATCATTTTCCCGGCCACGCGCGGGTCAACCGGCGTGGTCGCGGAGTAATCCATGTAAATGGGGAGTTTCATATTATCCGTTGCACCTTCTTCTATCGGGCCGGGATCACTGCGTATCGGCCATCTTTTTTATCACCGCAATATGCGCAGTTCCAGAATTTGCCCCGGTTTGGGTTTGGGCTTGGGTTTGGCTATCCACCAACTGCTGCAACGTGACAGAGGCCAAATAGTCGAAAATCTTTTCATTGAGCCCCATCCATAATTCATGGGTAAGGCATTGGCGGTCATCATGGCAATTGCCCTTCCCGCCGCAACTGGTCGCATCCAGCGGTTCATCAACCGCCAGGATAATTTCGGCTATCGTGATTTTTTCCGCAGGCCTGGCAAGGTAATAACCGCCGCCCGGGCCGCGCACGCTTTCCACAATCTTGCTGCGGCGCAACTTGCCGAACAATTGTTCCAGATAAGATAGCGATATTTTTTGCCGCCCGCTGATCGCCGCCATCGTCACCGGATTTTGTCCGCCACACATCGTCAGGTCAGCCATCGCCGTCACGGCAAATCGCCCTTTGGTGGTTAATCGCATACTATCCTCCAATCGTTGATTATGTCCGGATAGCTCGGGAAATAACCCGAAAAACCTTCCAGACTTCGATGGGCGAATAATAGAATACCCGAATTATTTAGTCAACTATTTTATTCAGGTGATTGGGGTCAAATTTATCGGCGGTAGCGCGCTCCTCATCCACGCACACGCCCATTTTTTCGAGTTGTTGCAGGATAAAATCAATGCGCTGATCCACCGTTACGCTATGCCCGAGCAGGCCGTGCAGGGCTTTATTTACCGGGTCGTTTTGGTCGTTGCCGATACCATAGGCATTGAAGCCCCCGGCCTTTTTTTTCTCTTCGTCGAGAATACGCGCAGGAATGCCCGCCGCAGTCGCCCCCGCCGGGACATCCTTTACCACCACCGCATTCGAGCCGATTTTCGCGCCGTCGCCGATGGTAATCGGGCCGAGTATCTTGGCGCCCGCGCCCACCACCACGCCGTTACCCAGCGTGGGATGCCGCTTGCCTTCTTTCCATGAAGTGCCGCCCAGCGTGACACCGTGGTAAAGCGTGACGTCGTCGCCGATCTCGGCGGTCTCGCCGATCACCACACCCATGCCGTGGTCGATGAAAAAACGCCGCCCGATGGAAGCGCCGGGATGAATCTCGATGCCGGTAAACCAGCGCGCGATATGCGACAGAAAGCGCGCCAGCCATTTCAGGTTGGCGTGCCACAGGGTATTCGCCATGCGATGCAGGACGCGCGCGTGCAAACCCGGATAGCAGGTCAGCACCTCAAAGGTGTTGCGCGCCGCCGGGTCGCGGTCGAATACGCTGGCGATGTCTTCTCTAATGTTCTCGAACATCCTGGCACCTCTAAAAATCCAGATTTCATCCCAACTGCTGCGTTGCGGAAAAAATTTCTTGCTTACATATAATACATATGCGGCGCAGCGAAATTTTTTCCGCGCCTTGCATTTGGGCGAACTCTGAATTTTTAGGGGCGCCCGTCCGAATGCTCTTCCAAATAGCGTTTTGCAAGCCGCGCATTGTACTCGGTTGTCACGCTCAATATGCCGCGCAGGATATTGACCTCCTCCGGCTCCAGCCGCGCGCGGGCATACAGGCGGCGCAGGCGCTGCATCAGGCGTGCCGGATTCTGCGTGGTGAAAAAACCGATCTCCAGCAGGGTTTTTTCCAGATGCGAGAAATATCCCTCCACCTGCTCATGCGTGGCAGGCCGGATTTCCGGCGCGACCGGTATAGCGCCTTGCGCCGCCACATTCAACTCATAACCTATCACCTGCACCGCAGCCGCCAGGTTGAGCGAAGAAAAATCCGGGTTGGCAGGAATATTGGCCAGCACCTGCGCCTTGCCCATTTCCTCGTTGCTCAGGCCGGACATCTCGGTGCCGAACAGCAACGCCACCGGCTGCGCAGCCTGTTGCAACAGCAGCGGCATCGCCTCGCGCGGGCTTTTCACCTCGATGGAGATATCGCGCAGCCGCGCCGTCATCGCCACCGTGAACACCACGCCCTGCAATGCCTCGTCGATGGAACCGCACACCACCGCATCGCGCAGCAGATCGTCGGCCCCGGCAGCCATCGCATCGGCCTGCGGGTCGGGAAAATATCTGGGATTTATCAGGTACAGATGGCGCAGACCCATGGTCTTCATCGCGCGCGCCGCCGCGCCGATATTGCCTGGATGGGTGGTGTGGCTGAGCACAATGCGAATGTTATTGAACATGGTTTTTAGCCGTTAGACGTTAGTAGCGGGTCGTTAGTTAAATCATGCGGCTGCATCGACACAATCTCGCCCGCAACCGCATCGTACCGGTGCCGCAAGATAGAGCCATCGAGCAGCATTGCAATGGCAGTCTCAATGACCGGAAGAGGCAGCAGAAACCATTCTCTAGGTCGGAATGGCTTGCCGAATCGATCCATAATTTCGATGTCCAGTCGCGCGTCGGCAAAAAACCGGTGCATCAGGCTCTCAAATTTATTGGCATTGAGATTGATCGCATCGTAACTGCGGACGGGATGAACCGGAGCCATCAGGAAAGTCGGATCGTCCTTCGCCCCGCGAATGCGGTCTTCAAATGAACCCGTGGTGAAACCGATCTTGAAAAGCTGGCCGTCAAGTTTAGCAATTTCTGGCGATGGCGGGAGGCTCCGCACGATGTAAATGCACCCTGTGATGCGCTCATTAACTTGAAGCTCGCGTAGCGACTCAGGGATTAACAATTGATTTTCTCGTTCGCTTCCTCGCCCGCTTGCGGGAGAGGATTGAGGTGAGGGCGCTCCAGGATGAGGGGAACGGGCATTTTCATCGACAGGGGTGGTAACTTTTCTATGCCCGTTCGGCCCGGCTTCCGTGGTGAAGGTCGGCGCAGGATCGAACAGCGGTCCGGCATTCGGCTCGGACAGGCGACGACCGCTGGGGTCTTTGTAAAGCTCCGTCGCCAATGATCTGAGCAGGTTTTTCCCCTCGGTGCCGTTCTCGAAAATCAACCTGAGCCGCGCATTGCGCTTTCCGTTGCGGATATGGGGATCGTTTACTTCGGCGACATAGACCATCACACCATGCAGTATGAAAAAACCTCCGGCCTCGATCTCCTGTTCGTTGGCAAACTTCATGCTCTTGCGCTTGCCCGTCACCAGATCTGCAGCAGCCTGATCGAACAGCGGTTTGAACTGCGCGAAATCCCCGCACGGTTTGCGCTCGGATATTTTGTCCGGGCGTGCTGCTGCCGGGCGGGCATGGCGGAAGGTAAAAATATCCTCGGCTGACTCGGAAAGTAACTCGTCATCCAGATCAAGAATATCGTCCAAGCTGGCCGGTGGCAGCGCTTCGGTTGCTTGGGCCAACAACCCATGGCGATCAAACTCTCTCAATTGCTCAGTGATGGCTGGATTTTCCCGGTAGGTTTTAAGTCGCACTTGCAGGGTGCGCTCGTTTACCGACACTCTCTCGCCCGCTTGACCCTCGCCCGGTGCGTAATGTTGGCGATCAACAAACACGTTGATCTCTTCGAATGCCTGCTGAATGCGCACCGCCTCGGTGCTGGTGTTGACCGGGCGCGGCTTCACATCCAGCAAACCCAAGTCGTCACTCTCGGCCAGCAACTCGTCCAGTGTCAGGCGTGCCATGATTTTATTCCATTTCCAAATCAAAAGCGGCGTAGGGTGGGCACGCCGTTGTGCCCACGCGGATTCAATACCGCGTGGGCAGATAAAATCCCTGCCCACCCTACCCGGCTAAAAACTTGTCGCACCGGCGAAGGCCGGTGTCCAGTTAATTGAAGTGGGGTAAGCAGGCAAACCTCCTCACCGTCGGTCGCCAACAAGAAACGCGGAGAATGTTTCTTCGCCAGAGGATCGTCCGCCATGGCATCCACCGTCGCAGCGGCCTGCCCTTTTTCGGCGACACGGAAAAACAATTTATTTTTCCAGAGCAGCTCGCCCGGCTCCTTGGCATGATTGGTCGTGCCCTGCCGCAGCTTCGTTACCGCGGCTTTCGGCGCGTCGTAAATTTCTAAAAAACGGAAGATAAACGTGTCTGCATCAAACGGCGCTTCCACCAGTTCCTTGAGCGATGATTCGATTTCGGCGATGTTCATGTTGGGCGTATCACCAGTTTTCGCTGTTCTAGCACGTACGCCGGTTTATACCATGGCTCACGCACAAGCCGACTCGGTGCTGCTGAAGTGTCAGCAATTGGGATTCCCAAGAGCGTACCCCATCGCGCACATAGCAGTCGAATCCGCGTGGGCACAAAAACGTGCCCACCCACACGGCTGCGGAGTTCAATAAATCAGCAATTTCTTTGGCGATTTCCTCGACGGTATGTGTTGCCGTACTACGGGCAACCTTATCGGCCAGAGATGGACTGAAATTGACGACCTGTTGTTTTGTGATGTTGTGCCAGATTGGTAACAGAATTTGCTCACCAGATACAGTACGTGTAACGATTCCATCTAGCTCATAGTTCGTCCAGCCCTTGGCTATAAAGGAGGACGAAAGCACTACCAGACCAACGCGGCTATTTGCGAGGCCATGATCAATTTTTTGCCGGAGACTATCTCCTATCCGAAGCGTGAATTCATCATACCAAACGTCCAACCCTTCCTTTATGAGGGCGTTTGCCAAAGGCCTTACAATTTCATCTTTATCTTCTGATGCATGAGAGATAAAAACATCATGAGTTTGACCGCCTGGGGCAACAGATGGTGGAACGTTGTCCCGAACAAGACTTGGCACAGAAGACAGTGATGCTTCTCTAATTTCAGGTAAGGCACCAGGAAGAACTCTTACAGAAGCACGGGTACTACCTTGTAACCCTTGCATATCAATGGCAACGTGCCAGTGCCCAGAGTTTGGGATTTGAAGCCTAAGTGGTGATTGCTTTGCTAATCCGCCGATATAGTTATGACGTCGACCATTTTTGTAGTCGGAGAAATTAGAGTTGTCCATCAAGCGGACATTTGCTCCACTTGTAAGAGTTCCCTCTACGATTTCTCCACTTTTCCTTTGCCCCAAGTCGTTATGTATGAATTGCAATTTTAGATACTCCATGTAAGGCGTAACATTTTGGCTCAGTCAAGTGGTAAGGTGGGCACGTCTTTGTGCCCACGCGGTCAGCCTCAATCATACCCCAGCACCATACTATCCATCCCACCAGCCCAGTCATGCGCATATACCCCATCGCGCACATAGCGGTGAAATGTCGAATGCGGCCAATCAACCGCACGTTGCACATGCTCGTGTTTAACCGGGTTAAAATGAATGTAATCGACATGGCGGGCAAAATCATTTTCATCGCGGATTTGGTGTTCCCAGAATCGCCGTTGCCAGATTGTCGATTCGCGATGTTTGAGTTTTGATGCAGTCACCCAGTCGGCACGACGATAATTTTCTCTACAAACCAATGAAACCGCTCGTTTGATTTTCATCCAACGGGTGGAGAAATCGGCATCACCGTCAGGTAATGTCCACACGCAATGTAAATGGTCAGGCAACAATACCCATGCATCAATGACGAAAGGACGCGCCACACGCACCGTTTCAATCGCGGCGCGCAATGCGTCACGAATCGCTTTGTCACACAGAATCGGCTGCCGCCGGTAAGCGACCACCGTAAAGAAATAGCTTGAACCAGCAGCCGTTGCGCGGCGATAACGTGACATGGTTGGTTACTCTAAAATGTTGCATCCGCGTGGGCACAAGGACATGCCCACCCTACACGCTTTTGTGCCTACGCAATCAGCGTCGTGATTCAAAACTTTTCCTTCTTTACTCTTTTTCGCGCTGTCGCTTCGGGGAGCTGCTTGTAGTTTTCTTTGCTGGCAATGCGCCTCCCGGATTTTTTCTCCAGGTCGCGCCGCGCACGCCCTAATTTTATGGAGTCAGGCTCGGAATGCCTTTTCATGAAAGGCCGCGTATGCGTGCTATCCCAAAATTTGCGCGAGCATCTGGCGCAGTGTGTGTTGGTCGCGGGGAGAAAAACTGCCCATGCGGCGGATAACAAGTGCTTGTTCGAGTGTGGTCAAGACTGGTTTGGCGAAGGACGGTTTGAGCAGCCCGGCGGCTTGCCAGTCAACGACCGGGAAGGCGGCAAAATCCGGCGCGGTGTGCGCCTGGCTGGTAATTGCCATGATGAGCAAGTCCGGGCGGTTGGTGTGGTAAGCGGGGCTGGAGATAACTACAGCAGGTCGTTTTTTGCTCTCTGCCTGATTGGTGAACGGAAACGGCACGATGACAATCTCGCCAAACTGGTAAATGGATTCGGATGCCATTGGGGTAAGAGTGGGGAATTACAGCGCGTCGTACACTGTGTCGGCATCGTTGTCCCAGATGGCGGCGAAGCTGGCTACGGAAGTTTGAGTTGCGGCCTGTACCAGCGCGCGGTCATTCTCACGGCTGCGTAAAAAATCCACGAAGTCGGTTACTTCTGCCAGACGTGTCGGCGGCAGTTGCAGAATTTTCTCGATCAACAAATGTTCGGCGGTGTTCATGGCTACCTCTCAGAGAGAACGGGTGCAATGGATTATACGGAAAGCGGGCGGTTGTACAAAATGAGTTAAGGCAAACATGTGCATGTCGTTCGTCAATTCACCCGCAAGGGGTAGCGGGTGAGCATGAGATCAGGGACTTCTTTCTCCGCTCCTTTGGGCATGGCAATCGTTTTGTTGACGTCAACAAAATGATCCGCAACCGGATGCCCCGACACTTCGCACGATGTTTGTGCCTTGCTGATGACGGTCGTAAAGTTCCGCCATTCATCATAACCGAGCGGGTGTTGAAGGTCGCGGGCAAGCCAGAATTCGATACCGTTTTCCGCTTGCTGTGCGTGCGCTTCAAAGGTGTCGGTGAGTGTATGAATGAGATCGGTTTTCATGGAAAATTTGCCAAGATTTTATCTGTCCAGGCAAGCACACGGGAGGTATACGAAATCGCCTGCTCGGGGGAGACGAGGGGCATCGGTTCGTCGTCATAACGAAACTCGACTGCATAAGGCGTCAGGCGGCGCAGCTCTTCTCCCTCCAGCGGAATGTTGACACCCGCATCCGCCAGTGTGCCGGACAGTTCCTCCAGGTCGTGAGTGCGGCGAAACTCCAGCCCATGCAGAAACATGACCGCTTTCAACGCTTTTTCGACTGCCTGCTGGGCATGAAAGCAAGCTACGGCAAAGTCTACCGTTGCGGAATCCAGTAATGCGCGAAATGCGGCCTCATCGCGCCGGGCCAGACGCATGAAGCGCTCGGCCTCTTCACGCTGCGGTGTCATATAACACCTTTCCTTCTATTTTCGCCCAGTACGGAACCGTGCCCGGCACTTGGCTGCGACGATCAAACTCTGCCTCCGAATAAAGCAGCAAATCCACGCCTACGCCCACGCGCCCGATGGCTGCTTTCAAACGCAGATACTCCGCCGCCTTGTCCGGCAAGTCCCGCTCGATGACCATTAAATCGAGATCAGAATCCTTGTCCGCCTCTCCGCGCGCCTGTGAGCCGAATAAAATTACCCGTGCAGGCGAAGCTACGTTTGCGACGATGCGATCCACGGCAGACTGCAATTTTTCTGGTGTCAACGAATTGTTCTGCAAAATTGCTCTCCTTGTTTAAACCCAGATTGTCCATTAGGCCATAAAACGCCTGTTTTGAATGGGTTTCTAATGGAATCCATTAGAGATTTTCCTTATTTTTCAATGAGGTGTTGTTCTAATGAACAATCTGGGTTAAATATATCCATCATGCCCCAGCACCGCACTATCAACCGCACTAGTTCATTCGAACATCAGCATCCTGCGTGAGATACGGTGTATCACTTTTCGGTACCGGGATTTTAAAATAATCGACCCAGAATGTCAGGGATTGTCCCCCAGCCAAAATGGCTGGACGAGTTGCTTTTTGAAGCGCGTGGAAAAATTTTGGGAGGTCGCTCGGTTGGAACCAATCGTAACCGGCAACCACGGCTTAGCCAGGCATGCGAACGATGCGAAATTCAGCGGGATTAACCTCTGGAATGAGCCTGGCACGAGACACCGCTTTTGCAACAGACAGGTGGCTGACCACCTTGCTGAATGCGGCTTGGCGAGCAGATTTGCTGTGGGAGGATTGTGCCGCTATTATTTTTGCAAGATGCGCGCGTACCTTGGCGGGCTTCGCTTCATCTACAACGTTATTGGCAAGTGCTTTTTTCATAGGTGCATACTAGCACGTTAAAACTTAAGCATTCAATACCGCTGGTTTGTCGAGGCTTCTGAATTCCTTGCCCAAAGGCCACACCATCGCGAACGTCCGGTTGGATTCTGCGGGTTATCAGGCGGGCATCTTCAATTACTGCGAAGATACCGGCAAAACCTTTGCGGTTGGCGGACGCTTGTGCGGCATCGCCATCCGCGACGATGCGTGGTTGTTGCCCCTTCAGCGGCTTTACAAACACGGCCTACCCCTTGCGGGTGAATTGACCAACGAATGGAAAAAACGCGGCGTGAAAGAGCAGCGCGAATACTCCATCCTCACCGCTGGAATCAGCCGCGCCACTTTCGGCATGACGCTCGCCGAGTACATCCGCACTTCACAGGCTTTGATGAATTCGAGATTCTGCGTGGCGGGAGCAATGTTGCCTTTGCGAAATTCGTCATGGATGACAATACCCGCTTCAGCCAAGTGGCCGATCATGGGCATGTATTGGTTCATAAAACTTTCAATCGCGGGAATTGGGTGGTCTGCTCCCCGTTCTGTCCGCCGAGAGTGGCGATATATTGTGAATCGGATGACGAGAGTTATGCTTCCAGCAACAGCGCCTTGCAGCCAGCTTGCTGAAAGTGGATGTCAGCCGCCAAAGCTGCCTGAATATCGCGATGACGTATGACCACAAAAGACACATGTATGGCTATCGAAGGCCTCGTGGTCGGCTTGATCCGCGACGGGCGGATGCCGTAAAGAATCTCCGAGGGTAGCGCCATCGGAAGAGATGCAAGGTTCGCGCAGCATTATCGCCAGCGCTTTTGCCAGGCGCCCATGCTTTAACGCCAGCGATTCGCCGATGCGGAGCGCCGCCGTGCCGTGGTCGCCATCGCGCCATGCCTGAATAGCCCGGCAGGCCAGATTTTGCGCCCGTGTTTCGGCGCGGATGGCGAGGGTGAAATCGCAGCCGCAGCGCGGGCATAACGGCGTATCGCCCAGGCGGCTGCGGCAGGCCGGGCAGCACTCCATAGTCAGGCTTCCAGATAATAGAGCAGGTCGGCGAGAGTGTCCATGGCCTGCTGCAACGCTTCATCCGTCTTGTCCATGGCGTCCTTGACCGCTTCGATGCCGTTCACCAGATCTTCGGCATCTTCCGCGCCCGCTTTTTCCAGCAGGCGTTCGGCCTTTTCCACCAAAGCGACAGCCTCCACCCGGTGGCGGCGGTTTTCAGTCGCGGGGCCGGGCGCTGTCGCTTCCTCGCCGAACAGGGAGCGGACGCGCGCTCTCGCTTCGTCGAGCTTGTCATTTTCGAAGCGGGTCATGGCGTTGTTGATGGTGATGGAGTGTTCGAGACCGGTGGCCTTTTCGCGCGAGGTGACGTGGAGGATGCCGTCCACATCAATCGAAAAGGTGGTGACGATGGGGTTGCCGGAAGGTGCGTCGCGCAGGCCTTCGATGGTGAACTGCCCGATTTCGATGTTGTTCAGGGCATCACGATCTTCGCCCTGGTAAACGCCGACATCCACCTTGTGCTGTCCGTCAAAGCTGGTGAAAAAAACCTCGCTCTTGGATACTGGTATCGGTGTGTTTTTGCGGATCAGCGGCACAAAACAGTAGGGGTAAATCTCGCCGTCCATGTCGCCGATGGCTGAGGTGCCAAAGGTATAGGGGGTGACGTCCACGAGGACGGCGGAGGTTTTTGTGCCGCCGATGACCCCCGCCTGAATCGCGGCGCCCATGGCCACACACAAATCAGGATTCAGTTCGCCACGCGGCTGCATGCCCAGTTCTTCTTCCAGGCGGCGCGCCACCAGGGGCGTTCGCGTGGCGCCGCCGACCAGCAGGATTTCGTCGATGTCGGAAACGGTGAGATGCGCGCCGGAAAGGGCGACATGGGTCGCGATCAGGGTTTCGGCGATGTATGGTTCTATCATCGCCTCGTAGTCATCGCGCGAGATTTCCAGCGACAGATGCACCGGTGCGCCCTGATGTTCCAGCAGATATTCCTCCATGATCGTTGCGAAGGGGCGGTCGGAAAGGGCGATCTTGGCGGCTTCGGCGGCGCGTTGCAGGCGCGCCATGGCGGTGGCCGACTGGCGGGCATCGACACCGTGTTTTTGCTTGATGTGTTCGAGGGCGAAGTCGATGATCTTCTGGTCGAAGTCGTCTCCGCCCAGATGATTGTCGCCGTGGCTGGCGAGCACTTCCACCACGTCGCCTTCCAGGTTGACCACGGAAACGTCGAAGGTGCCGCCGCCCAGATCGTAGACCAGCGCCGTGCGCGCGCCCTCGTGCCCGCTCTCGTAAGCCAGCGCGGCGGCGGTCGGTTCGTTGATGATGCGCACCACTTCCAGCCCCGCGATTTCGCCCGCTTCGCGGGTGGCCTGGCGTTGCGCATCGGAGAAATAGGCGGGCACGGTGATGACGGCCTTGTGTACCGGTTGCCCCAGATGATCCTCGGCGATTTTTTTCAGGCGGCGCAGGATCATGGCGGATATTTCCTGCGGGCTGTAATCCTTGTCGCCCATTGGAACGCGGGTGTATTCGCCCATGCGCCGCTTGATGGAGCGCACGGTGCGTTCCGGGCGCAGCACATACTGGTTTTTGGCAGATTCACCGATCAGCAGCTCGCCGTCGTCGGCGATTCCCACCACCGAGGGCAGGATGCGCGCCCCTTCAGAAACCGGGATCACTTCCACGCGCCCGTCGCGTATCACCGCCACCTCGGAATTGGTGGTGCCCAAATCTATGCCGACTATAATTTCGTTCATGGTTGCTATCCCTTTTTGTTAACGATAACTTCGGCGGCGCGCAACAGCTCGCCGCCATGAAAAAATCCGCGCCGCGCTTCGCGCAATACCGCGCCATCCGGCTTGCCGGCCACGGTTTCAGCGCCCACCGCACGCATCGTGCGTGGGTCGAGCGGTTGCCCGATCACTTCGAGCGGGCGCACCCGATAACCGGCGAGCGCATCGTCCAGGCGCTGGAGCGTGAGTGTCAGACCTTGCCCCAGGCTTCCGGCGAAGCGCGTTTCGCCGGGCGCCAGGCGGGCGAAAAAAGAAGGTCTGTGCGTTGCGGCGACGTCCGCGCCCGCCTGCAAGCGGTCGCGCAAATCGAGCATGTCCAGCAGCAGCCCGCGCTCGGCTTTTTGCCGGACTGCGGCGACCTGTTCCCGCGCCAGATCCAGATCGCGGTTGAGACGCTCATTCTGTTCGCGCAGGGCATCGCCGAAGTTGCGCATCTCTTCCAGCATGCTCTTGAACTGGCGCGATTCCAGGCGGATTTCATTTTTCAGCACAGCCATTTCGGCGAGCAGGGTATGCAGGTCGATGACGTTATCGCCGCCTTCATCGCTCTCCTCACAGGTTTCCATGAAGGCGCGAAATTCCTCGACCAGGCGTTCTTTTTCATCGGGGTCGAGCGACATCACTTCGCGCCCAACGGGCGTGGCAAGCAGCCACCCCTGATGATGAAACTTGCCATGCCCGTTTCCCCCTCCCCATCCCTCCCCCGCATGAAGCCCCTCTCTCTAACTCTCTCCCTCAAGCGGGAGAAAGGACAAACGTGAAAAACAACCCTCAATTCTGGGGAGGGGGACAAGGTCTCGCTTCGCGAGTTTCATGTTAATACCCGGCGCAAGCGCCGCTCGTCCACGCGGCGCGGCTGGAACCCGGCGACAACCGCATCCAGAACATCTTCCGGCGACGGGACGGATTTGTCGAACAGCGCGTGGCTCAGCCGTCCCCGCACGCTGGACACGGCTTCATAGGCGGCGCGCACACGCTCGAAACGCTTGCGGTCGCGTTCGGGCGGGCAGTTGCGTATCGCCGCCAGATAAGCGGCGCGGATAGCCTCATCGTCCGCCGTGACGGGGACGCCGAGGATGCGGTAGGGATCAGTCATCGAACAAGTCCTTTTGAATTTCCGGGTGTGGGCGAGATTTTCCGCGCGGCGGCGGTGGCGGCAGATTAATCGGTGGCGGTAAAAAATCGGTCGGCTGCTGCCTCTTGATCCGCGCTTCATCCTCCACCATCATGTCGATCAAGCGGCGAGTGAAATCTTTCTGGTTGCCGCCGAATTGTTGTTTCAGATCGTTAAACGCCCGCTTGCCTATCGCCCTGCGCACCATATCGAGGAGGGCTTGTTCGCCTTTCATGGCCAAAAGCAATTCGAACATTGCGCGCGGGCTACCCGGCATATCACCAAATGTATCGAACGGGTCACCATCCGAAAATGGCATGTCATCCATAGGCGGTTCCAACAGGGTGAGGATGCGCTGGGCGGTGCGCTGGTCGCCCTGTTTTTTGGCGTCTTTGTACGCTTTATCCAGCGCATGCATATCCCGATCCGGAATGTTGTACGAGTCGTTTCCGTAACGCGCCATCACTCTGAAATAAACAAATACCGGGCGTCCCGGCCAGCGTTTGAGCGCCGCCTCGGCGTAAGTAAAAAGCAGGTCTTCTTCATCGGAGCGCTGCCAGGCTTCGCACACCAACAGATGTTCCGCTTCGGAGAATCTGGACGTGGCCGCGCGCTTGAGCGAAGCGCGCAAAGGGGCAAGTGCGGCGCGTATCGCTTTTTTCCCATCCCGCGCTTCGTTCAAAGCCCGCGCCAGCACAACGACGGTTTCTGTAGCAGGCGTTGCCGCCAGATCGATCCCGGCGCACAGGAGCAAGGTTTTCGGGTTTGCGCCTACCTTGTCCGCTTCCAGAAGCAATTGGAATGCGCCCATCAGGGTGCCGCCAAAATCAGCCATCGCCTCGCGCAGTCTGGCGTTGGTGTCATCCGTTTCATCTCCGGCGAGCGCGCGCAGCAATTTGAGCGTAGCCCGATCCGATGGCGCCCGCAGCCATTCTTCCGCAGCATCCAGTTCCTTGCGCGCAGCGGGATTATTGCCCGCCTTGATCTGTTTGCGCGCGTGGGAAAAAAGAGCGTGAGCGATCAACTCCCGCACCTGCGGGTTGATGGGATCGAGCTCCAGCACCTGCTTCGCCAGCCCCACGGCCTTCTTGAACGCCTTGCCGGCCAGCGCGACCTCAACCGCTTCGAGCAAAACACCGGCGTCTTTGGGGAAACGGGGCAGAGCTTTGTCGAGATAAGCGCGCGCCTGCGCGAGATCGTTACCGGAACGCAGCGCGCGGATCACCGTCAGGTAGCTGTCCCGGTCTTCGGGGTCGAGCTCCAGGCTTTTCTTGAGATACTCAAAGGCGTGTTTATCGAGCCCACCTTTGCGACTGGGATAAAGATCGGCCGCGTGGCGCCAGATTAAAGCGGCGCGCAGCCTTTGCTCGGGCCTGGCGCCCAGAAGTTCAGCCATCGCGCGCCAGTCAGTCCCGGCATCTTCAAGCTCGCCTAAAAGTTCGCCAGCCAATGCCAAAATATGCTTCATATTTTCTATTGGCAACTTGGCGTAGTCTGGATTTTTTAGTAAGCGTCTACCCAAGTGTGGCAACAGGCGATGATAAAGGCCGATAAACTTGTCCTCGGGCATGGCGCGCCGGTAGCGCAGCAGGAGATCGATAAGAGGAATGGCGGCGGGCGCATCTCCCAGTTTGGCGAGTTCCAGCAGCAGCGGGCGCAGGGTGTCCGGGCAACCCTTGATATCCAGCACCATTTGCCGTCCGCCTTCGTCGAGACCGCGCAACGCGGCCAGCCACTCGCCCTCGGGCAGCACGGCGGCGCGCAACACCGCCATCAGCCGCTCGAACGGGCCGTCTGACGGCAGGCGGGCTATCGCCGCCTGCGCCGCTTCAGCATCGGTTTGCAGCAGCGCCAGCGCCTTGAGGGCCGGCTTCAGGTCGCGATAGGGAGAGCGGAACGGAATCATCTGGAGCTGTTCTCCCAGCGCCACAAAATCTCCCCGATGATACGCCGCCAATGCTTCCAGCACGGGTGCGCGGTGGCGCAGCAGTGCGCCGTCTGTGGGCAGACCGGCCAGCGTGTTGTCCGGCATCGCCAGCACGGTCGCGGCGAGGCGCGTTTCCAGTTCGGCGCGCGTCGCGTCGGGCAAGTTTTTATCGGCCAGAAGCCTGAACATCTCCCCCAACTCTCCCGCCTGCAAAAGCCAACCCAGATAAGGTTCCTCGGCGAGCGGTTTGCCGCACAGTTGAGTGCGGTTGCGCCACAACACCAGAGCTTCCTTGACCATGCCCTTGCTGGCCAGGTCGCGGGCGCGCCCGGCGTAACACGACGCCAAACCATCAATCCAGTTTGGCTGGCGTTCGCGCTTGATTAGTTCCTTGTAAAGCTCAATCGCTTCCTTGTGGCGCGACGCGCCCAATGCCGCCTCGGCTTCCGCCGCCAACGCGACGCTATCCATGGCATGGGGAGAAACAGGTTTGGAGTGGGGTTTGTGTGGCTTGGTTTTGCGTGACATGAAATTCCGGCATAAAAATTCGGTGTGGGATTCTATCGCGAATCACGGTTGCAGCCAATCGTGCAACATCCGGAGGACAGGATAAATTTGGTTTATACAAAGCGCGTTTCCAATTAGAATGCGCGCTGAATTTCCCTGCTCATTAAAAAGGTCGTTTATATGCATCCCATGCTCAACATCGCGGTGAAGGCCGCGCGTCGCGCTGGCAACCTGATCCACCGTTCCGCCGACAAGGTCGATCACCTCACCATTTCAAAGAAATCCCATGCGGATTTCGTCAGCGAAGTGGATCGCGCCGCCGAGCAAACCATCATCCAGACCTTGCTGGAAGCCTATCCTGACCATGCGATTCTAGCAGAAGAGAGCGGCTCCCGAGGCGACTCGGAGTTCCTGTGGATTATCGACCCGCTCGACGGCACGACCAATTTCCTGCACGGCCTGCCGCAATATTCCGTGTCCATCGCGTTGCAGCACAAAGGCATCGTCACCCAGGCGGTGGTATACGACCCGGTCAAAAATGAACTGTTCACCGCCACGCGCGGACGCGGTGCATTCCTCAACGACAAACGCCTGCGCGTCACCAAACGCCTGCACCTTATCGACAGCCTGATCGGCACCGGCTTCCCATACACCCGCTTCGAGCACATGGATGCTTACATGGCGATCTTCAAAGAACTGATACAGAAGACCTCCGGCCTGCGCCGTCCCGGCTCCGCCGCGCTGGATCTGGCGTGGGTGGCTGCGGGACGCTACGACGGCTTCTTCGAGATCGGCCTCAAGCCGTGGGATATGGCCGCAGGCTGCCTGCTGATTACCGAAGCCGGAGGCATGGTCAGCGACATGCAAGGCAATGACACCTATCTCAAGACCGGCTACATCTGCGCGGGCAACCCAAACATCCACCCGCTGCTGCTGCAAGTGATGGCACCGCATTTGACCCCCGCCCTGAAAAGCTGAAAATCAAGCAATGACCGCGCAACATCCAGACACACATAGCGATGCCGCGATAGGGAGCGCAAAACAGGCCAGCGCCCAACATACGCCGATGATGCAGCAGTACATGGGCATCAAGGCACAGCATCCCGATATGCTGTTGTTCTACCGCATGGGAGATTTTTACGAGCTGTTTTTTGCGGATGCCGAACGCGCCGCCAAATTGCTGGATATCACCCTGACCCAGCGCGGCACTTCAAACGGACGGCCGATCAAGATGGCCGGTGTGCCGTACCACGCCGCCGAGCAATATCTGGCGCGGCTGGTCAAGCTCGGCGAATCGGTGGCGATCTGCGAACAGATCGGCGATCCCGCCACCAGCAAAGGCTCGGTGGAACGCAAAGTGGTGCGCATCGTCACGCCGGGCACGGTCACCGACTCCGCATTGCTGGAAGAGAAGCGCGACTGCCTGCTGCTGGCGATTTCGTCACCTCCCCTGACAAGGGGAGGCCGGGAGGGGTTTGGAGGAGTTAGGGTTGGTTTAGCCTGGCTGAACCTCGCCTCCGGCCAATTCTTTGTGTGCGAGACTGCCGCCGAAAATCTGCCCGCCGAACTGGAACGCCTGCAACCCTCCGAGATTCTGCATGCCGAGAACACTGCCCTGCAAGCCAATATCCATGCGGCTTACAGACCACTCCCTGATTGGCATTTTGACCTCGAAACGGCGCGCCGCGCGCTGTGCCAGCAATTCGCCACGCTCGATCTGGCCGGATTCGGTTGCGACGATTTCACTGCGGGGCTGGAAGCGGCGGGCGCGCTGCTCGGTTACGCGAAGCTCACGCAAGGCCAGGCTATCAGCCACATCCGCAGCGTGCAGGTGTACAGCGCCGACCGCTACGTGCGCATGGATGCGGCGACGCGGCGCAATCTGGAAATCACCCAGACCCTGCGCGGCGAACCCGCCCCCACCCTGTGCTCCCTGCTCGACACCTGTGCCACCAACATGGGCAGCCGCCTGCTGTACCACTGGCTGCACCATCCGCTGCGCGACCGGAATGTGCTGCGCGCGAGGCTGGATGCGGTGGATAAGCTGCTATCACCCCCTCTCCCCAACCCTCTCCCGCGAGGGGAGAGGGAGCTTTACCGGGGTGTATATGAACAGCTCAAACCCTGCGTCGATGTGGAGCGCATCACCGCGCGCATCGCCCTGCGCAGCGCCCGTCCGCGCGACCTCTCCGGCCTGCGCGACACGCTCGCGCAATTGCCGCAACTGCAAACCGCGCTGGCAACCTGCGATTCGCCCCTCATTCAAATATTGGCCGATGCATTACAAAATACCGTTCGCCCTGAGCTTGTCGAAGGGCGTGCTATTTCACCCTCGCCCGTTCACCCTTCGACATCGCCTTTAGTCCTGAGCGGGGTCGAAGGGTCAGGGCGAACGGAAAATGAGTTGGTCGATCTACTCCAGAAAACCATCAAGGCAGAGCCTTCCTCGGTGCTAAGAGAAGGCGGCGTGATCGCCGACGGCTTCGACGCCGAACTCGACGAACTGCGCGGCATCCAGACCAACTGCGGCGACTTCCTGCTGGCGCTGGAGGCACGCGAACGGGCGCGCACGGGCATCGCCACGCTGAAAGTGGAATACAACCGCGTACACGGTTTCTACATCGAAGTGACGCACGCGCAGAGCGCCAACGTGCCGGACGATTACCGCCGCCGCCAGACGCTGAAGAACGCCGTGCGCTACATCACGCCGGAACTCAAGACCTTCGAGGACAAGGCGCTGTCTGCCAATGACCGTGCGCTGGCGCGCGAAAAATTCCTCTACGAACAACTGCTCGATCAGTTGGCGCCGTTTATCCCGCAACTGCAACGCATCGCCGCCGCGATCGCCGAACTGGACGTGCTCGCCACCTTTGCCGAGCGTGCCGCCACGCTGAACTTCAGCGCACCGCAATTCGGCGACGACGCGCAGATCAACATCATCAAAGGCCGCCATCCGGTGGTGGAAGCGCAAGCCAAGGAAAAAAATCAAGGCAACTTCATCGCCAACGACACCGACCTGCATGCCGCGCGCAAAATGCTGCTGATCACCGGCCCGAACATGGGCGGCAAATCCACCTACATGCGCCAGGTCGCGCTCATCGCGCTGCTCGCGCATGTCGGCTGTTTTGTTCCCGCGCAAGCGGCAACGCTCGGCGAGATCGACCAGATATTCACGCGCATCGGCGCATCCGACGACCTCGCCAGCGGACGTTCCACCTTCATGGTCGAGATGACCGAAGCCGCCAACATCCTGCACAACGCCACCGAAAAAAGCCTGGTGCTGGTGGACGAGATCGGGCGCGGCACCTCCACCTTCGACGGCTTAGCGCTCGCCTATGCCATCGCGCGCCACCTGCTGGAAAAGAACCGCAGCTACACACTGTTCGCCACGCACTACTTCGAACTCACGCGCCTCGCCGAAGAATTCGCCCAGCTCGCCAACGTGCATCTGTCCGCCATCGAGCACCAGCACAGCATCGTGTTCCTGCACAGCGTCAACGAAGGCGCAGCCAGCCAGAGCTACGGCCTGCAAGTCGCCGCGCTGGCGGGCGTACCGAACGACGTCATCAAGGCGGCGAAAAAACAACTGCGCAAGCTGGAACAGAACAGCGCCGCGCAGAACCCGCAGGGCGACCTGTTCGACCAGAAGCCGGAGATGCCGGAACCGGAAGAGCATCCGCTGTTGAAGTCACTGCGCGAAGTGCAGCCGGATGAATTGAGCCCGAAGGAAGCGCTGGAAAGGCTGTATCAGTTGAAGAAGCTGATGTAGCTCCAACTACTTGCCCTTACCCCTCGGAGTGAGAGGGGACGAATGAATCGCTGCGCGAGTTTCACGTTAAACGATGCAATCCGCGCAGGCGCAATCTCTGGTTTACTTCAATAGTTTTTGCAATTAAAATTACTCACCTTATTGAGTAAATTGTTATATGAGCTTCCGACGCCCCCAATTCGCCATTCTTGCCAGCCGCCTTGATGAGCCACGCCGGTTCATTCAAGTTGTGGCAGGCCCGCGCCAAGTCGGCAAAACCACTTTGGTGCAGCAGGTGTGTGAAGCCAGCGGCCTGCCGGTGCAATTCGCCAGTGCCGACGAACCTACCCTGCGCGGGTCAGAGTGGATCGCCCAGCAATGGGAGATCGCCCGTTTGATGTTGGATAAGCGTGGTGCGGTGCTGGTGTTGGATGAAGTGCAGAAAGTCACCGGATGGTCGGAAGCTATCAAGCGGCTGTGGGATGAAGACACACGAAAAAAATGCCCGCTCAAAGTGATTCTGCTCGGCTCTGCTCCTCTGCTGATCCAGCGCGGGCTGTCGGAAAGTTTGGCTGGACGTTTCGAGGTATTACACCTGCCGCATTGGTCGGCGGAAGAAATGCGGCAAGCATTCGGCTGGACAATTCAGCAAAGCATCTTCTACGGCAGCTACCCCGGTGCCGCATTCCTGATTTCCGATCATGACCGCTGGGTGCGTTATGTGCGCGACTCGCTTATCGAAACCACGCTCTCGCGGGATGTTCTGCTGCTGTCGCGGGTGGATAAACCCGCCTTGCTGCGCCGTATGTTCGAGCTGGGATGCCGTTACTCCGGGCAGATACTTTCTTACACCAAAATGATTGGCCAGTTACAGGATGCGGGTAACACCACCACGCTGGCGCATTATCTCGAACTGCTCGGTGCAGCAGGTATGCTGACCGGTTTTTCAAAATATGCGGGCGAGGTTGTGCGCAGTCGCGGTTCCAGCCCCAAGCTGCAAGTGTTCGATACCGCACTGATTTCGGCTTTGTCCGGTTACCGCTTCGAGGAAGCGCAAGCCGACCGCGAATACTGGGGACGGCTCACCGAATCCGCTGTAGGCGCGCATCTGGCCAATGCCGCTGCCGCCGGGAAATGCGAAGTGTTCTATTGGCGCGACCGCAACCGCGAAGTAGATTTCGTGGTGCGCGCCGGACGCCGCCTGACCGCCATCGAGGTCAAAAGCGGTCGCGCACTCGAAGTGTTGCCCGGTATGCAAGCGTTTAACGAAGCGTTCAAGCCGGACAGATTGCTGCTGGTGGGAGAAGACGGTATCGCCGTGGAAGACTTTTTACGCAAGCCGGTAGAGCATTGGGCGAGTTAGCGGCTATTACATTTTTGGCTCGATCAAAGTATGCGCTAAATTATATGTCGCTAAATTCGTTATACGTGACCATCTAGTGTCAGTTGGTTACTATCACAGAGCTACTACCCCGATGGCTTCGGCTGTCGGGCGCGGGGCCTCTTCGGAGGCCCCTGCTTTTTCCGGGACATGAATATGCAAAAACCACCCCACCGCACTATCGTTTACATAGACGGCTTCAATTTCTACTACGGCGAAATAAAGGGTATCCAGTGGAAATGGCTTGACCCGGTGAAGCTGTTTCAGAACGTCTTGGGGGCACAAAACGAACTGGTCAAGGTCAAGTATTTCACTGCGCGAGTGCGGCTCACACCCAATGACCCTGATGTAAATGTTCGGCAGGACACTTATTCCTGCTCAACCCCTTGGATACCAAGTACTATGCCCGCGCCATGGGTAACCACCTTATCCTTTCTGGAGCCAGTCTTGCCCCAAGAAATTTACCCGACAATCCTGTTTGTTCGCCTTGGTGTTACGTCATAAGGAGTGCAACCCCGGCACCTTGGCGATTTTTGTAATTCGCCCCGCCCGGCGCTCATCTAATATCTTTACAATTCCAGCCTGCGCGAAATCCTGAATGTCGTCATACACACGCCGGTAATTGCGGCCGATTCTCTTGGCTATCTGATAAATCGAATCTGTTCCGTCAGAGCGAATGACGGCGCGAAGAGTGGATATTTTCTTCGAATGAAATTTAGTGACCTGCGCATTTACCGGGAAAGATACGTCACCGGCAACATACAAGCTCCATGCTGCGTCCAGTATGGCGGCCTTCGACGAGCCGGAAGAAGGTTGAAGTTTGCGCCACTCCGGCCAGTATTTTTCGAACACTTTTCTGCCAACCAGATTGATGAAATCGGCGGCTCTCATGTAGTTGACGCCCTGCTGAATGGCGCGCTGATCGTCCTTTTTAACAGAAGCAATCCACTGGGAGTAGGTGATCTTGCCCTGATCCCAGTACGCCATGCGTTTGGCGCGTTCCCATGCTTCTGGAGCCGGATTTTTAGCTATGCGTCCCATCGTCTTGCCTTAGCCCTGAAGATTCTGTATCTGAATGGCGCCATTCACCAGTTCTTCCCTGACATCTCTCATGAATGTGGTCGAGTCATAAGGTGGAAGACGCTCAAGGCGATCAAACTCATCCATCAAGCCCACCCACGGCATGGAGAAAATGTTGGCACAGAATGCATCCTGCGGAAAGTTCGCTCCTGCGACATTGATTTCCTCAATGAAGGAATGCAACGGCTTAACCTTTTTGCTCAACACAAAGGTGTCGAACAAATCGCGCGCGGTCTGCCGGGCGCCCTTGGTTTCCTTGCCGTATCCGCTGCCGGAAATCGTCCGCAGTTTCCGGTGATACAAGCCTTCCACTTTTTCGGTAATCACATGGTTGAAATTTTTCGTTGGCCACATTCCCTCATATACGTCCTCGACGAAAGAAATTTTGATGGTGGAGCCTGGCGCATCGGTATAGCCGTGCAACTGGGTGACATAGCTTCCACCCTCTTCGGTTTGCACGTCGTGCATCACGATACCGGCTTTGGAAAGCTGCACTAACAGCCGTTCCGTCGAAAACCTCCCGGACACAAAAAAATCCAAGTCGTATGAAACCCGGTGATGCAGGTAATACCTGGCCAATGCCGTTCCACCGGCCAGTATGCAATTGGGTATGCCGAACCGGTCAAGGTGTGCAAAGACCTTTTTCAAAACGGCATCCTGTGCTTTGTAAACATCCTTTTTCATAACTCGATACTCAAAGTGTCATATATGTCATATTTAGTGACATATTACGCAATAGCAGTGTGTAAGTCAAATTGGCAAGTTGTCGGTGTTGGCAAGTTGTCGGCAGCTTCGAGCCTGTTCGGAAATTTATTTTTTTGACCAATACCTTATGATTGCACCCGTTAAAAAACTTCCCTTGCTTCTTTTTTTAAATTGCATATAATGCGCGGCTTCGTTGCAGGCGACCTTTGCCTCGACCCTCTCCTTGCAGGGGAAGGTTAAATGAAGAAAGTTTACCCGCCGCTCGCGGCGCCCTGACCCTGACGGGTTCCAAAACTGGCCGCTGTTGGCGGAAAAAGTTGGAGATTAAATAATGATACAAATGCAGTCTGTTTTGGACGTGGCTGACAATACCGGTGCGCGCTCCGTGATGTGCATCAAGGTGTTGGGCGGCTCAAGGCGCCGTTATGCTTCCGTCGGCGATGTCATCAAAGTCAGCATCCGGGATGCGGCTCCGCGCGGTCGCGTCAAGAAGGGCGAAGTGTACAACGCCGTGGTGGTGCGTACCGCCAAGGGTGTGCGCCGCTCCGACGGTTCGCTGATCAAGTTCGATGGCAATGCGGCAGTATTGCTGAATGCCAAGCTGGAGCCGATCGGCACGCGCATCTTCGGGCCGGTGACGCGCGAATTGCGTAACGAGAAATTCATGAAGATCGTTTCGCTGGCACCCGAGGTGCTGTAAGCGGAAACGGATCGAGTCCAACAGATCGGGTCAAGGAAAACATGAGCAAGATCAAGAAAAACGATGACGTTATCGTAATCGCCGGAAAAGACAAGGGCAGCCGCGGCAATGTGTTGCGCGTGATGGGTGAGTACCTGCTGGTAAGCGGCATCAATAAAGTCAAGAAGCATCAGAAACCCAATCCGGCAAAGGGTTTGACCGGCGGAATCGTGGAGAAGGAGTTGCCTATTCATATTTCGAATGTGGCGATCTACAACACGGCTACCAGCAAGGGCGACCGGATCGGAAGTAAAACGCTGGAAGACAAGCGCAAAGTGCGCGTATTCAAGTCCAACGGCGAAATGATTGACGCATAGGGAGTCTCTAAAAATTCAGAGTTCGCCCAAATGCAAGGCGCGGGAAAAATTACGCCGCGCCGCATATGGATAATATGTAAGCAAGGAATTTTTTACGCAACGCAGCAGTTGGGATGAAATCTGGATTTTTAGAGATTTCCTTAAGGGGTATAGGGCATGGCTCGTTTATATGAATTTTACAAGGATAAGGTCACCAAAGACCTGATGAAACAATTCGGCTACAAGTCCGCCATGGAAGTGCCGCGCATCGAGAAAATTACCCTGAATATGGGTGTCGGCGAAGCGGTGGCCGACAAAAAAGTGATGGAGTTCGCGGTTGGCGACATGCAGAAGATCGCGGGACAGAAGCCGGTGGTCACGATGTCCAAGAAATCCATTGCCGGTTTCAAGATTCGCGAGGGCTATCCGGTCGGTTGCAAGGTGACATTGCGCAAGCAGCGCATGTATGAATTTCTGGATCGCCTGGTTTCTGTCGCGATTCCGCGTATCCGCGATTTTCGCGGCATTTCCGGCAAGTCTTTCGATGGCCGTGGCAACTACAACATGGGCGTGAAAGAGCAGATCATTTTTCCGGAAATCGAGTATGAAAAGATTGATGCGTTGCGTGGCATGAACATTACCATCACCACCTCCGCGAAGACTGACGCAGAAGCCAAGGCGCTTCTGTTGGCATTCAAACTCCCAATAAAGAAATGAGGGGCTGACTGATGGCTAAGATGGCAATAATTAACCGCGAGCAAAAACGCCGCGACACCGTAAAGAAGTTTGCGGCCAAACGCGCGGAATTACAGGCGGCGATCTCCAACATGAAACTCGGCGAGGAAGACCGCGCGGCAGCGCGCCTGAAGTTGCAGGCTTTGCCGCGCAATTCCAGCCCGGTTCGCCTGCGCAACCGTTGCGCGTTGACAGGCCGCCCGCGCGGAACTTTCAGGAAATTCGGTTTGGGGCGTATCAAGGTTCGTGAATTCGCGATGCGCGGTGAAATACCCGGTATCGTTAAGGCCAGTTGGTAGGAGAAATTATATGAGTATGAGTGATCCGATCTCCGACATGCTGACACGCATCCGCAATGCGCAGCTCGCGGAAAAAGTCACAGTGGTTATGCCTTCTTCGAAATTGAAGGTGGCGATTGCCGAGGTGTTGAAAGACGAAGGCTATGTGGATGGTTTCAACGTCGTCGCAGGCGAAGGCGGTAAAGCCACGCTGGAAATCGGCCTGAAGTATTACAGCGGTCGCCCGGTGATCGAAAAAATACAGCGTGTCAGCCGTCCCGGACTGCGTATTTACAAGGGCTCCAATGATATTCCCAAGGTGATGAATGGGTTGGGTATCGCCATTGTGTCCACTTCCAAAGGTTTGATGACCGACCGCAAGGCGCGCGCCAATGGTATTGGCGGTGAAGTGCTGTGCGTCGTCGCGTAGCGAGGTAAATATGTCCAGAGTTGCCAAGAATCCTGTTGTTGTGCCCAGCGGTGTTGAAGTTGCGCTGGCCGCAGGTGAAGTTTCGGTAAAGGGTCCGTTGGGCACCCTCAAGCAAGCCTTGTCGGGCGATGTGAGCGTGGTGCGCGAGGGCGACAAGCTGTTGTGCAAGGCGCAGAACGATTCCACGCAGGCCAATGCGATGTCCGGTACGGTTCGCGCGTTGCTGGCCAACATGGTGCAGGGCGTGAGCAAGGGCTTCGAGCGCAAGCTGAGCTTGGTTGGCGTGGGATATCGCGCGCAGGCTGCCGGTGATACGCTGAGCCTGACTTTGGGTTTTTCCCATCCGGTCGCTTACAAGATGCCCGCCGGCATCAAGGTCGAAACCCCGACGCAAACCGATATTGTGCTGAAGGGCGCGGACAAGCAACGGGTCGGACAAGTTGCCGCCGAGATCCGCGCTTTCCGCGAACCTGAGCCATACAAGGGCAAGGGTGTGCGCTACAGCGACGAAGTGGTGACCCTGAAAGAAACCAAGAAGAAGTAATTTAAGGCAGAAGTAATTTAAGGCAGAAGTAATTTAAGGCAGAAATAATTGAGGCTGATATGTTGATCAAAAAGGAAGCGCGTCAGCGCCGGGCACGCAAAACCCGTACACGCATTGCCGAAAAAAAATCGGTTCGCCTGGCGGTAACCCGCACTAATTTTCACATCTACGCGCAAGTGATTTCCGCTTGCGGCAGCAAGGTGCTGGCCAGCGCGTCCAGCGCCGAAGCGGATGTTCGCAAGGATCTGGCGAATGGCGGCAACAAGGCCGCTGCGGTTGTGGTGGGCAAGCGTATCGCCGAAAAGGCGAAGAGCGCGGGCATTACCCGGGTCGCGTTCGACCGTTCCGGCAACCGGTACCATGGCCGTGTCAAGGCGTTAGCCGAAGCCGCGCGCGAACATGGGCTACAGTTCTGATTGGAGTTGAGTGATGGCTAAGCCGCAAGGAAAAATGCAACAGCAGGAAGCGCGCGATGACGGCATGATCGAAAAAATGATCTCCGTGAACCGCGTCACCAAAGTGGTGAAGGGTGGCCGTATCATGGGTTTCGCCGCCTTGACCGTGGTCGGCGACGGCGATGGCCGCGTGGCGATGGGCAAGGGCAAATCCAAGGAAGTGCCGGTTGCCGTGCAAAAAGCCATGGAAGAAGCGCGCCGCAACCTGGCCAGGGTAAGCCTGAAGAACGGCACGCTGCACCACACGGTGATCGGCAAGCATGGCGCGGCCAAAGTGCTGATGCAACCGGCATCCGAAGGTACCGGCATCATCGCGGGTGGCGCGATGCGCGCGGTGTTCGAGGCGGTCGGGGTGCGCGACGTGCTGGCCAAGTGCATCGGCTCCAGCAATCCTTACAACGTGGTGCGCGCCACATTGAATGGCTTGAAAGCGATGAATTCGCCGTCCGAGATTGCGGCCAAGCGCGGCAAGAATGTTGAAGAGATTCTGGGGTAAGAGGTAAGACATGACTAAGGCTAAAACTAAAACAATCAAGGTGACGCAGGTCAAGGGTCTGATCGGCACCAAGCGATCACATCGCGACACGATTCGCGGCTTGGGCCTGCGCCGCATCAACCATACCGCGCAACTGGAAGATACTCCCTGCGTGCGCGGCATGATCAACAAAGTGTTCTATCTGGTTAAGTGCGAGGCATAAAATGCGGCTAAACAATATTCAACCTGCACAGGGAGCCAAGCACGCCAAGCGCCGCGTTGGCCGCGGTATCGGTTCCGGTTTGGGCAAGACTGCCGGTCGCGGTCATAAGGGTCAGAAATCGCGCGCCGGCGGCTTCCACAAGGTCGGCTTCGAAGGCGGTCAAATGCCGCTGCAACGCCGTTTGCCGAAGCGAGGCTTCGTTTCGCTGACACGCGATGACACGGCGCAGGTGCGTTTATCGGATTTGCAGAAAATGCCGGTCGACAACATTGATTTATTGGCGCTCAAACAGGCGGGCGTTGTTCATGCAAACGCCGTGGCCGCCAAAGTTATTTTGTGCGGAGAAATATCCCGTGCGGTGAAACTGCAAGGTTTGCCGGTAACCAAGGGTGCTCGCGCAGCGATTGAAGCCGCCGGCGGCAGCATCGCCGAATAAGGCTGGCACGTGAGCGCAGCGGCCAATAATGTAAGCAAGAGCAAGTACGGCGATTTGGGCCAGCGTCTCTGGTTTTTGCTGGGTGCGCTGGTGGTGTTCCGCGTCGGTGCGCATATTCCGGTGCCGGGCATCGACCCGGCGGTGCTGGCCGATTTGTTCAAGTCGCAAAAGAACGGAATATTGGGCATGTTCAATATGTTCTCGGGCGGCGCGTTATCGCGTTTCACCATTTTTGCGCTGGGGATCATGCCTTATATCTCCGCGTCGATCATCATGCAGTTGGCCGCGATAGCGGTGCCGCATATCGAGCAATTGAAGAAAGAAGGCGAAGCGGGACGCCGCAAGATAACGCAGTACACCCGCTATGGCACGTTGGCGTTGGCCTTGTTTCAGGGGTTCGGCATCTCGGTGGCGTTGCAGTCGCAGCCGGGGCTGGTGCCGAATCCCGGCACAATGTTCCAGTTGACCTCGGTGGTTACCCTGGTGACCGGCACGATGTTCCTGATGTGGCTGGGCGAGCAAATCACCGAACGCGGTTTGGGTAACGGCATTTCATTGATTATTTTTGCGGGTATTGCGGCGGGGTTGCCCAACGCAATCGGCAGCACGCTGGAACTGACGCGTACCGGTGCTTTCTCCATCCCGCTGGTGCTGGTGCTGTTTTTCGGGGCGATTGCCGTCACGGCTTTGGTGGTGTACGTCGAGCGGGGCCAGCGCAAGATTCTGGTGAACTACGCCAAACGGCAAGTGGGCAACAAGGTGATGGGCGGACAAAGCTCCCATTTGCCTTTGAAGCTGAATATGGCCGGCGTGATCCCGCCGATTTTCGCTTCCAGCATCATCCTGTTCCCGGCGACGATTGCGGGCTGGTTTGGCAGCGGACAGGGCATGAATTGGCTGAAGGATATCAGCGCCATGCTGTCTCCCGGCCAGCCGATTTATGTGCTGACGTACGCGGCGGCGATTATATTTTTCTGTTTCTTCTACACGGCGCTAGTGTTCAGCCCGAAAGAAACGGCAGAGAACCTGAAGAAAAGCGGTGCGTTTTTGCCCGGTATCCGCCCCGGCGACCAGACTGCGCGATACGTCGAAAGAATTATGTTGCGCCTGACCATGGTCGGTGCGGTTTACATTACCCTGGTATGTTTGTTGCCGGAATTTCTGGTGGTGAAGTGGAATGTGCCGTTTTACTTTGGCGGGACGTCGCTGTTGATCCTGGTGGTAGTAACGATGGACTTCATGGCTCAAGTGCAGTCTTATCTGATGACGCACCAGTATGAAAACCTGCTGAAAAAAGCCAATTTCAAGGGTGGGTTAACGCGCTGATGGCCAAAGAAGACGTGATTCAGATGCAGGGCGAGATAGAGGAATCGTTGCCGAATGCGACGTTCCGGATCAAGCTGGAAAATGGTCATGTAGTATTGGGTCATATCTCGGGAAAAATGCGCATGCATTACATCCGCATCCTGCCCGGCGACAAGGTGACCGTGGAGTTGACCCCATATGATTTGAGCAAGGCGCGTATTGTATTTAGAGCGAAGTAGGGAGGCGTGTAGGTTGGGTTAGGCGCGGGTTTTTGCGCCGTAACCCAACAAAAACTGGCGTTGAAGATTTTGTTTGTTGGGTTACGCGATAAAGCCGCTAACCCAACCTACATAATTCCCCAATTTAGGAGAAGCAAATGAGAGTCCAAGCATCGGTAAAAAAGATCTGCCGTAACTGCAAGATCGTTATTCGCAAACGCGTGGTGCGGGTGATATGCAAAGAGCCGCGCCACAAACAACGCCAAGGCTGATTGAACAAACAAGCCTGCGGGTGTTATAATTTTCGACTTTCAAAGATAGGGTAGCTGCATGGCACGTATTGCAGGGGTCAATATCCCCAACCATCAACACGCCGTGATCGCGTTAACCGCGATCTACGGGATCGGGCGTATGCGTTCGAAAGATATTTGCGCTTTGGCCGGGGTAAATGCCTCCACCAGGATGAAAGACCTGACTGACGCGGAAGTTGAAAAACTGCGAGGACAAGTCGCCAAGTTTATGGTGGAAGGCGATTTGCGCCGCGAAACGACAATGAACATCAAGCGCCTGATGGATCTGGGTTGCTATCGCGGCGTGCGCCACCGGCGCGGCTTGCCGTGCCGCGGCCAGCGCACGCGCACCAATGCGCGCACCCGCAAGGGGCCGCGCAAGGCGATTGCCGGCGCCAAGAAGTAATTTTGCCATAACGCATTAGAGCAGAGGATCAGATATGGTTAAGCCAAGCACGAAAGTGCGCAAGAAAGTCAAAAAGAACGTAGCCGAAGGTATTGCGCATGTTCATGCTTCTTTTAACAACACTATCGTTACCATTACCGACCGCCAGGGCAATACCCTGGCTTGGTCCACCAGCGGTGCGAACGGGTTCAAGGGTTCGCGCAAGAGTACGCCGTTTGCCGCGCAGGTTGCGGCGGAACTGGTGGGCAAGGCTGCCGTCGAATGCGGCGTCAAGAATCTTGAAGTGCGCATCAAGGGCCCGGGTCCCGGCCGCGAATCCGCGGTGCGCGCATTGAACGCGGCCGGTTTTAAAATCACCAGCATTTCCGACATTACGCCGGTGCCGCACAACGGCTGTCGCCCGCCTAAAAAGCGCCGTATCTAACTCGTATCTAATTTTTGGGGAGAGCCGATCTTGGCTAGAAATCTCGATGCAAAGTGCCGCCAGTGCCGCCGTGAAGGCGAAAAGCTGTTTCTGAAGGGCGAAAAATGTTTTACCGATAAATGCGCTGTCGAGCGCAGGGCCTATCCGCCCGGCCAGCACGGCCAAAAGAAAAATACCCGTTTGTCCGAATACGGCGGCCAGTTGCGCGAGAAGCAGAAAGTACGCCGTATCTACGGCGTGCTGGAGAAGCAATTCCGCCTGACCTACAAGCAAGCGGAAAGCCAGCGCGGCATTACCGGCGAAAGCCTGTTGCAGATATTGGAATCGCGTCTGGATAACGTTTCGTACCGTATGGGCTTTGGCGCATCACGTGCCGAAGCGCGCCAAACGGTGCGCCACAACGGGCTGTTGGTAAACGGCAAGCGCGTGAATATTCCTTCCTACCAGGTGCGCCCCGGCGACGTGGTTGAAGTGGCCGAAAAATCCAGGGTGCAACTGCGTATTAAAGCGGCACTGGCTGCTGCCGAGCAGCGCGGGTTCCCGGAATGGATCGAAATGGACACCAAGGCGTTCAAGGGAACGTACAAAGCCAAGCCGCAACGTGCCGAACTGCCCCCAACCATCAACGAGCATCTCGTGGTTGAGTTGTATTCCAAGTAATCCACACGGAGTAGCGTATGCCTAAGAATGAATTCTTGAAACCCCGCATCATTGATGTGCAAAAGATTTCCCCCACCCAGGCCAAGGTGGTGATGGAGCCTTTCGAGCGCGGCTACGGCCACACATTGGGCAACGCATTGCGCCGCATTCTGCTGTCCTCGATGGACGGCGCCGCGCCGACCGAAGTGAAAATGGCGGGCGTGCTGCACGAATACGCGACCATCGATGGCGTGCAGGAAGACGTCGTAGATATCCTGCTGAACCTGAAGGGCGTGGTGTTGCGGCTGCACAACACGCAGGAAGTCGTGCTTAGCATCAAGAAAGAAGGCCAGGGCGTGGTGACTGCCGCCGATATCAGCGGCAACGCCGATGTCGAAGTGATCAACCCCGATCACGTGATTGCGCATCTGACTGCCGGCGGCAAGCTGGACATGCAGATCAAGGTTGAGCGGGGCTGCGGTTATGTGTCGGCGATTTCCCGCCAGGCCTCGGACGAAACGCGCGCAGTCGGCCATATTGCGCTGGACGCATCGTTCAGCCCGGTCAGCCGGGTCAGTTATGCTGTCGAAAGCGCGCGCGTGGAACAACGCACCGATCTCGACAAGCTGGTGCTGCATATCGAGACCAACGGCGCCATCGATCCCGAGCAGGCGATCCGCAATGCGGCACGCATCCTGGTTGACCAGTTCTCCGTGTTTGCCGCGCTGGAAGGCACCGAGCCGGTCGTCGAGAAGGTGCAGGCGCCCAAGGTTGACCCGATCCTGCTGCGCCCGGTGGACGATCTGGAATTGACTCCGCGTTCCTCGAATTGCCTCAAGGCGCAAAGCATCCATTACATCGGCGACCTGATCCAGTACACCGAAAACGATCTGCTGCGCACCCCGAACTTGGGCCGCAAGTCGCTCAACGAAATCAAGCAGGTTCTCGCCGAGCACAACTTGTCGCTGGGCATGAAGCTGGAAAACTGGCCTGTTGCCACCGTTTAATATAGCGCAACTGAAAAAAGCAGTTTAAGAGAGGCAAATCATGCGTCACCGTTCAGGTTTAAGAAAACTCAACCGCACCAGCAGCCACCGTCTGGCGATGTTCCGCAACATGACCGTGTCGCTGTTGCGCCACGAAGCCATCAAGACCACACTGCCCAAGGCCAAGGAATTGCGCCGTGTCGCGGAGCCTATCCTGACTATGGGCAAGACCCCGAGCCTGGCAAACCGCCGTCTGGCATTTGCCCGTTTGCGCGACCGCGAAATGGTCAGCAAGCTGTTCGACGAGCTCGGCCCGCGCTACGCGGCACGCAACGGCGGCTACCTGCGCATCCTCAAATTCGGCTTCCGCCAAGGTGACAACGCCCCGATGGCGCTGATCGAACTGATGGATCGTCCGGCGGATGCGGTAGCGGTCGATGCCGAGTAACTGGTTGTGATGCGTATCAAGAGTTAAACAAAAAGCCGGATTCGTTCCGGCTTTTTGCATTTCGACATATTTGGAGATGGAAATTATGGCAAACTGGTTCGAAGACAACTCGCAATCGATCGGGCGCACTCCGCTGGTGCGTCTCAACCGTATCACCGATGGCGCGCCCGCTACCATTCTCGCCAAGATCGAAAGCCGCAATCCGGCCTATTCGGTCAAATGCCGCATTGGCGCGGCGATGGTCGCGGATGCCGAAAAGCGTGGCCTTCTCGGGTCGGGCAAACACATCGTCGAGCCGACCAGCGGCAACACCGGTATTGCGCTGGCCTTTGTCGCCGCCGCGCGCGGTATCCCGCTCACCCTGACCATGCCGGAAACCATGAGCATCGAACGACGCAAATTGCTGGTCGCTTTCGGCGCCACACTGGTGCTGACCGAAGGGGCTAAAGGCATGAGCGGCGCCATCGCCAAGGCCGAAGAAATCGCAGCTTCATATCCCGGATATGTGCTGTTGCAACAGTTCAAAAATCCCGCCAACCCGGCCATCCACGAACAAACCACCGGCCCGGAAATCTGGAACGACACCGACGGCAAGATCGACATTCTGGTGTCGGGTGTCGGTACCGGCGGCACGATTACCGGCGTATCGCGTTACATCAAGCATACCAAGGGCAAGGCCATCACCTCGGTTGCGGTTGAACCGTCTGCCAGCCCGGTGCTCGCCCAGAAACGCGCCGGTGAACCGCTGAAACCCGCCCCGCATAAAATTCAGGGAATCGGCGCAGGCTTCGTGCCGGATACTCTCGATATGTCGCTGGTGGACGAAATCGAGCAAGTGACCAACGAAGACGCGGTGCTGTACGCCCGCCGCCTGACGAGCGAGGAAGGCATCCTGTCCGGCATCTCCTGCGGCGCGGCGGTCGCTGTTGCCGTGCGCCAGGCCAAGCGCCCCGGGAACGCGGGCAAGACCATCGTCGTCATCCTGCCCGATTCCGGCGAACGCTATCTCAGCTCGATATTGTTCGAGGGAATGTTTGATGAAAAGGGTGTTGCCGTTTAGGTGCGCGGCAAAGCCGTAGGTTGGGTTAGCGGCTTTTTAGTTCGACGGGCTCTGATGGAACTACTAAGTATTGACTAAGCACGATAACCCCGTGCTAAGTCACTACTTAACTACCGACGGACGTAACCCAACATTAAAAGACAATCTCCATGCCCTTCGTGAGCCTCAATCCAACCACCAACCAGGTGATCCAGACTTATGCCAGTTGGGATATTGGTCACCTGGAACAAGCACTGGGAAAAATCCACAGCGCGCAGCAAGCATGGGCGCAAACCTCTTTCATCCAGCGCGCCGAGGTGCTGCGCAATGTGGCAGCCCAGTTGCTGGCGCAACGTGACCGGTACGCGACTCTCATTACGCAGGAAATGGGCAAGCCGCTGCGCGAAGCGCGCGCCGAGGTCGAAAAGTGCGCCGGTGTCTGCGGCTACTATGCGCAACATGGCGAAGAATTCATGCGCAGCGAACCGGTGGCGTCGGATGCCGGAAAAAGCTATGTCGCGTATTACCCGCTCGGCGCGGTGCTGTCCATCATGCCGTGGAATTTCCCGTTCTGGCAGGTATTCCGCGCCGCCGCCCCGGCACTGATGGCGGGCAACGCGCTGGCGCTGAAACATGCGCCGAATGTGCCGCAGTGCGCGCTTGCCATCGAAACCATGTTCCGCGAATGCGGCTTGCCGGAAGAATTGCTTACCAGTCTGATGATCGAGGTCGGGCAAGTGGCCGATGCCATTGCCAGCCCGCACATCCATGCAGTCACGCTCACCGGCTCGGAAGCCGCCGGACGCAAGGTGGCGGCATGCGCCGGGCAGCACTTGAAAAAATGCGTGCTGGAACTGGGCGGCTCCGACCCGTTCATCGTGCTGCACGACGCGGATATTGAACACACCGTCAACATGGCAGTGGCTTCGCGCTTCCTCAATTGCGGGCAATCGTGCATCGCCGCGAAACGTTTCGTCGTTGTGCCGCAAATCGCCGACGAATTTCTGCATCAATTCAAAACAAAAGTGGAAGCGCTCAAGCTCGGCGACCCGCTGGATGACGCCACACAAATCGGTCCGATGGCGCGCCTCGATCTGCGCGCTGAACTGCATCGCCAAGTCAGCGAATCCATCGCACAGGGCGCAGTGGCGCTGACCGGTTGCAAGCCGGTCGAGGGCGAAGGATTTTTCTATCAGCCCTCGATTTTGGATCATGTCACCGCCAACAACTGCGCCTGGCACGAAGAGCTGTTCGGTCCGGCGGCCATCGTGATCCGGGCCGCGAGCGAAGAAGATACGTTGCGCATCGCCAACGAAACCCGCTTCGGACTCGGCTCATCCATCTGGAGCAAAGACACGGCGCGCGCCGAACGGTTGGCATCTCATATCCAGGCCGGCTGCACCTTCATCAATGGCACGGTCAAATCCGACCCGCGCCTGCCGTTCGGCGGCGTAAAAGCCTCTGGCTACGGGCGCGAGTTGTCCAGGTTGGGGATGCATGAATTCGTGAATGCGAAAACGGTGTGGGTCAGATAGATTTTCCATCTGGCGTGATTTGTTGACGGGATTCACGCAGCAATTGCACGCCGAGCACGCCGGTATAGTCTTACCGTGTCACAAAGCGATCAAGGGATGCAGTGCAAGGCAAAATCGGGCGAAAAAGCGGAGTTTACATGTAGTAAATGAGCATTTTGAGCCCGATTTTAACGCCGCAATGCGCCCTTCAGCGCTTTGTGACACGGTAAGAATAGAAAGCGAGCGATTTTTCCAGGCCGGTTACGCGTAGCATGGTATGCGGGATGCGCATCAGGATTCCGCCATTTCAATATCAACGCGTTAAATAGCATCCGTAGGGTGGGCTTTGCCCACCATGTCGGGCGGAGCCAGACCTACATTTTGGTTCCGGCTCATCCGGCTTAGGGTAAAATGCCTGCCCGAAAGCGCATTTTACCATTACCCACATCATGTCCGAATCGTTCCCGCTAGTAATGACATTCGCCGCATCCGACCCCAGCGGCGGCGCCGGTTTGCAGGCTGACCTGCTGACCATTTCCAGCATGGGTTGCCATCCGCTGTCGGTGGTCACGGCCATCACCGTGCAGGATACCAGCGGGGTGGACGATGTGCTGCCGATAGACCCGGAATGGGTGATAGACCAGGCGCGCGCGATGCTGGAGGATGTGCCGGTGGCGGCATTCAAGATCGGCCTGCTCGGCAGCGTGGAAAATATCGTCGCGATTGCCGAGGTGCTGGCGGACTACCCGGACATTCCTCTGGTGCTCGACCCGGTGCTGGCATCCGGGCGCGGCGACGAACTGGCGAATGAGGACATGCTGGATGCGATGCGCGAGATGCTGATCCCGCAGACCACCATCATCACGCCGAACAGCATGGAGGCGCGCCGTCTCGCGCTGGATGAAGACAACGAAGAGGACGACCCGACCCTGGAGGAATGCGCCAAGCGCATCCTGCGAGTGGGTTGCGAGTATGTGCTGATTACCGGCACGCATGAGCAAACGCCCAAGGTCACCAATATTCTGTACGGCGAGCAGGGTGTGGTGCGCAGCGACAACTGGGCGCGCTTGCCGGGAATCTATCACGGTTCCGGATGCACGCTATCCTCCGCGATCGCGGCTCTTTTGGCGCAGGGCGTGGACGTGCCCGAGGCGGTCAAGGAGGCGCAGGAATATACCTGGCAAACCTTGAACGCAGGTTTCCGTCCCGGCATGGGGCAGCATATTCCCGACCGTTTGTTCTGGGCGCGCGGCGAAGAGGATGAAGATCAACCCGAACGCCCGAATTAACGAGTGCAGGAATACGCAGCAAGATTTAATCTTACTGTGTCACAAAGCGATCAAGGGATGCAGTGCAAGGCAAAATCGGGTGAAAAAGCGGAGTTTACATAGCGTAAATGAGCATTTTGAACCCGATTTTAACGCCGCAATGCGCCCTTCAGCGCTTTGTGACAC
>JACREB010000103.1 GCA_016218475.1 Nitrosomonadales bacterium
CCTCCGGGTTGGGGCTGGGCGCGGCGTCTGCGGCGTTGCACCGCTTGCCAATGGAACGACCATTGGCTGCGCGCTGCGCCTTGCATCCATCCGCGCCCAGCCCCAACGCGGGGTATGAAACCTACTGAAATAGGCTCTAAACCTCAGTTGAACCACGAAGAACACGAAGCCCGCGAAGAAAAGCAATGGGTTATTCCAAAAACTGGACTCACCTTACCGGTGATCATCATGTAACCTCATAAAAAATCTTCGCGATCTCTGTGCTCTTCGTGGTGAAGCGGGTTTTTCAGGATAAATAATCTGGCAACAAATAACCGTGACCAGATCGCTTTGTGACACGGTGGAATCGCACCCCGCACAACATCCGGTTCGAAACTCATGCTGAGCTACCGCCACGCCTTTCACGCAGGCAACTACGCCGATGTGTTGAAACACTTTATCGAGGTGCAGTTGCTTCGTTACATGGCGCAGAAAGACAAACCGTTCTGGTACATTGACACCCATGCCGGCGCGGGCTGTTATGCGTTCGATAGCGCCTATGCCGCACAGAACGCGGAATATGAAAGCGGTATCGCGCGGCTGTGGCTGCGCGATGATTTGCCCGCGCCGCTGGCGGAATATATCGAACTGGTGAAGCGCCTCAACCCCGATGGCCAATTGAAACTCTACCCCGGCTCACCACTAATCGCACTGCAACTGTTGCGCGAACAGGATCGGATGCGGTTGTTTGAGCTGCATCCCGGCGATAATGGAATTTTGCGGGAAAATTTTGCCGGCCACGAAGCGCGGGTGCTGATCCAGGCCGCCGATGGTTTCGGCGCGCTGAAAGCCTTGCTGCCCCCTCCGCCGCGCCGTGCGCTGGTGCTGATCGACCCGTCTTATGAAATCAAACAGGATTATCAACGTGCGGTAGAGGCTTTGCGCCAAGGGTTGAAGCGCTTCGCTAACGGGATTTACGCGGTATGGTACCCGCAGTTGCAGCGCGCGGAAGCGAAGCAGTTGCCCATTCATCTGAAGAAAATACCGGCGAAAAACTGGTTGCATGTCGCGTTCAGCGTGCATGCTCCAGACGCGGCCGGTTTCGGCATGTGCGGTAGCGGCATATTCATTGTCAACCCGCCATGGGTATTGCACGGCATATTGCAGGAAGCAATGCCGTATTTGGTCAAACATCTGGGGCAGGACGAGCAGGCAGCGTTTATACTGGAATATCAGGAAAGTTAATCCGCCTGCCGATAAACCGTTTTATGCTTTTTAGTTTTATGCTTTTTAGTTGGCATAACGCTTTTTTGTTGGCATAATATTCTTTAAGTTGGCATAACGCTTTTTTAGTGGCATAATATTTTTTAGTTGGCATAACGCTTTTTTGTTGGCATAATGCTTTTTGTTGGCATAATATTTTTTTGTTGGCATAATGCTGACGTGTGGGTATAATGCAAAAATAACTAAAAATAAAAAACAAAAAAACAAAATAAAAAACAATTATATTAGGGGTGGCTTTGGGGGGTCTGGATTTGCCGTCGCATGTGGGCAATTGGTATTTAAAGAGCGGCGCGGCACTTTTCGGAGACAGATGGAATATCTCAAAAAATATTTCTTTCGACTGACAACTACCCAGGTAGTTGCACCTAAGCTGGACAAGCCGGAACCAAAAAAATGATTTTGCGCATCTGAATTTACGGCGCGCCAATCGGTTGTTTTTAGTTTAAATAAAGTGGAAGCTTTGTCGAAATTAATGCCAGTGCTTAACTAAAAGTATAGTAGTTGCCAATTAAACGAAACTCATAAACGGGATGTTTTATGTCGAGTAGAAGCTACGGCCTTCAGGAACCGCCCAGCCTTGGTGTCAAAGGCAAGAAAAGATACGCGATGGTGATCGACCTGAGAAGGTGCAACGGTTGCGGGGCGTGCATGATGGCGTGCAAGGTCGAATTCGATCTGCCTCTCGGGGTCTGGCGGATATGGCTGAAGGAAGAGAACCGCGGCGAATTCCCGAACGTCAGGAAGGTCGTTGTGCCGGCCCTCTGCAACCACTGCGACTATCCGATCTGCGTCAGGAACTGTCCGACGGAAGCCACCTACAAGCACGCCGACGGTTTTGTCCTGCAGCGGTTCAACAGGTGCATCGGTTGCCGTGCCTGCATGATGGCCTGCCCCTATAACGCGCGCCATCTTCTGCCTGGCGAGAGAACCGATCCGCAAAAACCATGGGGCGTCGCCGACAAATGCAGTTTCTGCGTTCATCGCGTATCGCGGGGACTCGCCCCCGCCTGCGTCGCGTCCTGCACCGCCAGGGCGATGATATTCGGTGATCTGAACGACCCCGAGAGCGAAGTATCGCTGCTGCTCAAAAAAGAGAATGTCTCGGTGCTGAGACCCGATATGGGAACGGCGCCCCAGGTCTATTACATCGGCCTCGACGAGGGCGGGGTCTCCGACCCGGTCTCCTGTGACAAGGACAGAAGCGTGGCCCTCAAGGACGATTACCACGCGTTCAAGAAGAACCACCACGGCCTTCAGTTCGGCGACATCCTCGAAGGCGAGAAGGATACATCGCCCCTCGGCTTCACGCGGCAGGTGGTCGGACACTTGAAAGATTTCACAGTGGATATTTTTGAAAAACTTGGGATAATCGGCCGCCATTGAGCGGCGGATACCGAGTAACGGAGCAACAGCCATGTTAGAGTTATTAAGAAACCCCGATTCGTTCTGCAAGATGCTCAGTCTGACGGTATCGGACTTGAGTATCGATGAAATCATGACCAGCGTGATGAGCGAACTCAACGAACTGTTCGGCTGTGATCGTTGCACGCTCTATGTGGTCGACAAGGGAACCAACGAACTCTATACGCAGGTTGCGCAAAAAAGCAGCATCGGCAACTTCAGGCTGCCGATTGATCGGGATCGCAGCTTTGCCGGTTTCGTTGCCGTCACCGGCAGGGAAATCATGATCGAAGATATATATGACGACCGGCAGGTGAAGAAGATCGACAAGGATCATGTCTTCTCCGGAGATATGGACAAGAAGACCTCGTTCAAGACGCGGAGCATGATTTCCGTGCCGGTGAAGATGAGCGGCGAAACCATCGGCGTGCTCCAGGCCATGAACAAGCCCGGCGGCTTCCTGAAGAAGGATTTGGATGCGATGAATGAGTTCGCGCCGGTACTGGCGCTGGCTTTGAGCCATGCGCTTCTCGTGAAGGAGTTGGCGGCATGCAAACGCGAGGCTTGAAGCCCTTTTCCCCGACGTTATCGTACTCAGGAGGTTTTTCTTGGAACGCGAAATAGTCTCAAACGCCTTTCACCATGCTAATTGGGGTATCCCGATTGCCGTGTATTTCTGGCTGGTGGGCTCCAGTGCGGGTTCGTTTGTCATCAGCAGCCTGGGATGGGTATTCGGCATCAAGAAATTCAAGCCGATCTCCTTCTTTGCCTCGAACCTGTCGATCGTTCAACTGCTGATCGTGCCGGTGCTGCTGGTATTCGACCTCGGCCAATCCACGCGCGCCACACATTTATTTCCGGTGATCACCGGTTTCTGGCACGCCTCCGCGCCGCTGGCCTGGGGCACCGCGCTGGTGGCATCCTATCCTGTCGGCATGTTCATCTACAGTTACCTGATCTACAAGCACAACGAGTACTGGGCCAAGATTTTCGGCCTGATTGCCGTGATCCAGGCGTGCTCGACCCATTGGTACACCGGCATCACGATGGCGCTGAACCCGTCGCGGCACCCGAACCACACGGCGATGGCGGCGCTGCTGTTCCTGATCGGCGCCTTCATTTCCGGCATTGGCCTGCTGAACATCATCCTCAAGATCCGCGACTACTTCGTCAAAGAGGAGGACAAGGTGGATCCGACCATGATTGTTGGCCTGGGCCGGCTGATGCTGGTGGGGTTATGTCTGGATATCTTCCTGGTCTTTTCGGAATTTATCCACATGACATATGGCACCGAGGAGGAATTCCATGTCCTCGAACTGGTTACTACGGTTTTCAGGTCACCGGTGATGTATCTGTACATCGGCTGCGGATTGGCCATACCTCTGGTGATACTGGTGAGTCCCTACGGGAAAAAGACCAATGGCGTCCTGTGGGCCTCGGGGCTGATAGCGGTAGGGATTTTCGGCATGCGGCTGGGATGGGTGGGCATCAGCCAGTACTCGCAAACCATTTTTTAGGATATCAAGTTATGTCACGGGTGACACGAAGACAGTTTCTACAAATCGGCGGCGCGGTCTTGGCGGTCGGGGCGGTTCCCAAGGGGGTCGTCGGCGCCATGGAAATGGACATGGGCGGGCGCGCCTTCAACTATTACAAGGTCGCGGTGGATCGCAAAAAAACGGCCTATACGGTGAGCCCCTTCTCCAAGCTGAAGACACCGCAGCAGGTTTTCCTGGAAAATGGCCAGGTGGTCAGTTCCACCGGCTTCCTGAACCACCCCGCCACCAGGGGAAGATCCTCGGCGATCGACACGATCGCTCACCTGACCGCCAGCGATCCCGACCGGCTGCTCTATCCGCTGAAGCGGGAAGGAAAGCGCGGCGAGAACCGCTGGAAGAAAATTTCCTGGCAGGAAGCCCTCGACGAAATCGGCAAGGCGGTCAAGGATGCCACGGCGAAAAATGGCGCCGCATCCATCTGGCTGGTCAGGGGTGAAGATTCTCCGGACGGCGCCTGGAAACGCTACATGCACACCCTCGGTTCGCCGTCGGTAGTGAGCCTGGCTGGCGATGACAGCAAGAAGGCTGGACAATCGCTGACCTGGGGTGAGGAGATGGAAGTCCCCGATTTCGCCAATGCCCGTTACATCCTCAACTTCGGCTCCAACATCTTCGAGACCTTCCCCGCATACGCCGCGGCCGTTGCCGATGGGCGGGCCGAGCGGCATGCCAAGCTGGTGACCTTCGATCCGCGCATGTCCATGACCGCCGGCCTGTCGGACGAATGGGTGCCGGTACTGCCGGGAACGGACGGGATCGTGGCCTTGGCCATGGCCAACGTCATCATGCAGGAAGGATTGGCTGACACCGCCTTCATCAATGCCTGGACCAATATCCCGGCGGACAAACTGGCCAAGCATTTGAGCCAGTTCACACCCGAGATGGCGGAAAAAGAAAGCGGCATCAAGGCCGACGTCATCAAGCGCATCGCCATCGAGTTCGCCACCGAGAAACCGGCCACCGTGTTCAGCTACGGCGGCGCCTCGTCCCATACCAATGGCACAGACACGGAAAGAGCCTGCATGCTGCTGCCCATCATCACGGGCAACGTCGAAGTCAAGGGCGGCTATTGCCTGCCGCGACGGATTCAGTGGGATGACGTCAAGCCCGTGCCGCCGGTTCCGGCGAAACAGGCGGCGGACACCAAGGGCGCCCTGTTTCCCCATGCCGCGAAGTCTGGCAAGGCCAATGTCGGCGTCCTGTTCAATTACAACACCAACCCGGCGCACAGCGCCGCCGCCGCGCCCTACTGGCGCGAAGCGCTGAAGGACGAAAAGGCCGTGCCGTTCCTGGTCAGCATCGGCACGCACATGAGCGAAACTGCGGCGCTGGCCGACATCGTCCTGCCCGATGCGACCTACTTGGAAAGCAACGAGCCGGTGAGCAGCCCGTCGTCGCTGTTCCCCTGGCTGGGCGTGCGTACCGTAGTGTCAAAGGCGCCCGGTGAAGTCAGGGAACTGAAGGTCATCCTCAGGGATATCGTTCATACCCTGGACAAGGAAGGCAGCCAGGGAATGAAACAGTACTGGGATTTCCAGGATGCCGAGGAATGGCTGGGCAAGTGCGTCGACAGCATCCCCGCCCTCAAGGCGGATGGGGGGCTCGGCACCCTCAAGGACAATGGCCTGTGGCCCAGCTACGGCACCCTCGACAGCAAGACGGGCAAGGTGCTCGACAAGGATGGCAAACCGCTCAAGGCGGAGTATGGCAAATACAAGAAGGCCGGATTTGCGACGGCATCGAAGAAGATCGAAATCCACAGCGAGCCGCTACAGAAACGCGGGCTCTCGCCACTGCCCACCTGGCAGAAGGCAGGAAACCTCGCCGTGGCACAAGGGAAGGAAAAGGAATCGTTCGCCTTCATTACCTTCAAGACCGCCTACCAAGGCGGTCTGGCTGCGGAAAACAACAAGTATCTGGCTGAAAAAGATCACCAGAACCACTGTCTCATCAACAAGAAGACCGCGACCGCAATGGGTATCAAGGACGGCGATTTGGTCAGAGTTACGAGCCCGGCGGGTTACATCGTCACCAGGGTTCGGGCAACCCAGAGCATCCATCCGCAGGTGGTTGCCATGGCCGGGGGGCACGGCCACAGCGCCATAGGCAGGGTCGCCCAAATGGAGCCACGCCATAAGCCTGAATGGGTCGCGTCCGCCGAAGACCGGGATGTCCGTTTCAACCTCTGGTGGGACGACAAAGGGGTGAATCCCAACGAAATCATGCCGCTTTTCGCCGACCCGGCGAGCGGCAGCGCGGCGACGTCGTTCGTGGTAAACGTCGAAAAGGCCAGGGATGGCGATAACTACGGCGATATCAAGACCGATGCAGCCCTTCACGAAGCATTCTTCAAAAAGGCTGCGGAATCGCTGTAGGGCAACACTGATTAATAATGGCATGAAAAAATTTACCGTATCTGTCAGCGTGATGGCACCGGGAAACGTTATAGGACTATGCAATCACGAGCGAGCAATTTACGATGTAAAGAATCAAGACAGCCCGGATTTTTGACATAGCCGAACGGATTGGCAAGCAGGCCGAGATGGGGTATTAGGAGATAGCATGGCAGAGGAAGATCGGGAACAACAGACGCAGGAGCCACTTCAGGGCAAGCGGAAGAAGAAATTCGCATTCTTGCCGCTTTGGGGGATAGCCCTGCTGGTGGTGGGAGTTGTCTTTATTCTGGGAGGAGGCATCTTCGTCAGCCATGGCACCATTGAGGCTAAGGGTTTTTGCAATTTCTGCCATACCGCCTATTACGATGCCAAGGAATACGCTTTCAACGACAAGGTGGGAGTGAAAAAGCCTTCCGGGGTGATTACCGGTTGCGCCGAATGCCATCCGCAACCTTATGCCGAGTTCAAGCGATCGGCGCACTTCGAGACCAAGAATCAGGAGCGGCGTCCCGGCTGCCCCAATTGCCATACCGAGCCTCACAGCGTGTTCAATTGGTTCAGCTACATGTATTGGCAGGCGGCTGGATGGAAGAAAGTGCAATTATCTCTTCGTGATAACGGTGTCTGGGAAAATGAAGTCAGGCCGTATCTTGCCGGCATGGCGCGGGCGAAGTTCGTGAAGTCCGACAGCAGCGCCTGCCGGGGTTGTCACAACGAAGCAGCCAAGACCTGGCGGCCGGATATCAAGTCCCATAAAAAAGCGCTGAAGAGCGGAGAAACCTCCTGCATCAAGTGCCATTACAACCTGGTTCACGCCGAAGTTCCCTGGCCGGACAAGGACAAGAAATAAGCGGTAATTTTAATAACCTAAGGAGAAACAAACATGAAGACAAAACTATTGACGCTTGCTGTCGGCATCAGTATTGCGGCCGCCCTACCAGTCCTGGCGGCGGAAGAGCATGTCGTTCCGACTGCGCCCAAGGACTACCTCGCCATGAAAAATCCTTTGACGGACAAAAAGGAGGTTGTGGAAAAAGGCGAAAAAATTTATGAGAAGAAATGCAAGAAGTGCCACGGCGAAAAGGGCGACGGCAAGGGTTCGGGCGCGGACAAGCTCGAGACCAAGCCGGCGGTCTTTATTAAGCCCGGATACCTGAAGGGAAGAGCGGACGGCCAGCTTTTCTTCATCGCCGACAAGGGCAGCAAAGATACGGATATGGATCCTTTCGGTCCGGGCAGCGACGCCAACCTGTCGAAGGATGACTTGTGGAGCGTGATTACATACATCCGCAAGGCGTTCACCAAGTAATTTGCTGAAAAGTACCCCCCGGCTCTGCCGGTGGACTCGCAAAGGCTTGACCTATGCGGCGGAATGGGGGATGATTACGCGATTCCTTCCCTTTTTGAGAGGGCTAGCCGCCTTGGGCGGTTCACGGTTTATTGGCGCCTTTGAGGCACTCACCCAATAAGCCTCCGGCTTTGCCGGAGGTCGTTTATTTGCAGGATAATAAGCAAATGTTGTATAAGTGTTGTGTTGTATAGTGCGTTTCATTAACCGTTCTGGAGGAATTAGACATGAAAAAATTATTGTTGGGAATATTTGCACTGATTGTGACTCTTTGCCTTTCCGGCGCCGCCCTGGCGGCGGACAAGAAGGCGGCGCCCGCAGCGAAGGTAGCACCCGCAGCAGCACCCGCAGCGGCGGTGCCCACGTACCCTCCCATGTACTGGGACAAATGGGAAAAAGGTAAGGCCAAGGGTCTGATGCCGCCTTGCGGAACGAATGTGCTGCCTCTGGGCGGCGACGACATTTTGCAGGCTACCGTCGACACCTACTGTGCCGTCAAGCCGGGGATGTATACTTCCTACATCAATCCTGCAGCCATGAAGAATTACAAAGCGAAGGGTAAAACTTACCCGGACGGCAAGACCGCTGTGCTGGAATTCAAGGAAATTGGCGTCGCTTTCACCACCGACATCAAGGGCGGGAAGCCGATTTATGACGTTATCTCGATGAAGGACGGCAAGTCTGCCGCTTCGAAGGATAAGGGGCATCCGTTGAATCCGGAAGTCTGCGCCGCCTGCCATTTGAATGTGCAGAATGGCGCATGTGCAAATATCGGCTTTACCTGTGGCAACAGATAATTGGGGCAACAGATAATGGATTGTCGATTTGACAAAATCCAAGGAAGAGGGACAGTTAAAAAAGTAAAATTTCGAAGGGTGCACGCTTGCGAAACGCAAGCGTGTATATAGTGAATCATCGCAGTTTTTTGCATATCACATGATATCTACAAGGGAAGGGATAATTGAGATGAAAAAATATCATTTTTTGTTTCCGATTCTGGCATTATCGGCAATGACAAGCATGGCGGGAGCGGCTGACGCGCCACCGCCAGCAGCAGCGCCAGCAGCAGCAGCGCCAGCAGCAGCAGCGGCAACTGGGCTTCAGCCAGTGCCGTCGTTGGCCAAAGAAGAGTTTGACCATGCCAAAGGCATCTATTTCAACCGTTGCGGCGGTTGCCACGGCTCACTCAGGAAGGGTGCCACCGGCAAGCCCCTGACGCCGGACAAGACCCGGACCAAGACGGTCGAAAAACTCGCCGATATCATCTTCAACGGAACCGATGCCGGGATGCCTGGGTGGGGTACTACGGGGACTCTGTCGAAGGACGAAGCCACCCTGATGGCCAAGTTCATCCAGAACGAACCGGTCGCGCCGCCCGAATGGAACATGAAGGACATGGTGGCGTCCTGGAAGCTGCATGTGCCGCCAGAGCAGCGTCCCACCAAACCGATGCATAAGCGCAACATCGATAACCTGTTTGCGGTCATCCTGCGCGATGCCGGCAAGATCGGCATCATCGACGGCGAAACCCATAAATTGTGGACCACGATCAATTCCGGCTTTGCCGTGCATACGCTCAGGTACTCGCATTCCGGCCGTTACCTGTATACCATCGGTCGCGATGCCAAGGCCACCATGGTCGATCTGTGGATGGATCCACCGCAGACCGTCGCCGAGGTCAAGACCGGCATCGAGGCGCGCTCCATCGACAGCAGCAAGTACAAGGGACCGAAGGGCGATTTCCTCGACAAGCTGGCTGTCGTCGGCAACTACTGGCCGCCTTCCTACACGATTCTTGACGGCCAGACGCTGGAGCCGAAAAAGATCGTCAGCACCCGTGGCTACACCTACGACACCAACGAGTATCACCCGGAGCCGCGCGTCGCGGCCATCGTCGCCTCGGTCTTTGATCCCGAGTGGATTCTGAACGTCAAGGAGACGGGCCAGATCCTGCTTGTCGACTACTCCGACATCAAGAACCTCAAGGTTACGGCCATCGAAGCCGAGCGCTTCCTCCACGATGGCGGCTGGGATGCCTCGAAGCGCTACTTCATCGTTGCCGCCAACATGCGCGACAAGCTGGTGGCGATCGATACCAAGACCAAGAAGCTCGTGGCCATCATCGAGGTCGGCAGCAAGCCTCACCCGGGTCGCGGCGCCAACTTTATGGATCCGAAGTTCGGCCCGGTTTACGCGACCACTCATCTGGGTGAACCCCTGGTTGCCCTCATCGGCACGGATCCGACAGGGAAGTACAAGGCCAATGCCTGGAAGGTCGTCAGGAAGCTCAAGCCCATGGCCGAAGGCGAACTGTTCCTCAAGACACATCCGAAGAGCAGCCACCTCTGGGTTGACCATACCCTCGCGAAGGACGTTGAAGCAGTCAGAAGCATTTCCGTATTCGATATCAAGAACCTCGATGCTCCGCCCAAAATCATCAAGGTCGGAGATCGCGGTCGTGTCGTCCATATGGAATACAACAAGGACGGTACCGAGGTGTGGGTATCCGTGTGGGACAAAAAGGGCGAGATCGTGATCTACGACGACAAGACCATGACGGAGAAGGCTCGTTTGACCGATGCGGAACTGGTGACGCCTACCGGCAAGTTCAACGTGTACAACACCAGGCACGACATTTACTGATCCATGTCTGGCTTGAAGCACGCGTAACATCCATCCGGGGGCATCATGCCCCCGGATGCTTTTTTGCCGTACCGCCGCCAAATTATCGTTTTGTTGCGTAGCTGCGGGTAGTGCGCCCACCCGATTCGTGAGGAGTTTCCCATGCACAAGAAACTGATCGCCTCCCCCATCGTCCCGGCGATGTCCCGCGTCGCCTGCCACGACGAGGAAGCGCGACTATGAAGCAGATTCTGGGTGGTTGCCTGTTCGCCGTTTCCGCTTTGCTTGCCGGTCAGCCCGCCGCTGCGGATACTGTCAGGGTGGGGATGAAGAACGGGAAGTTCGCGCCAGCCGCAGTCACGATTAACGTCGGCGACAGGGTCATCTGGTTAAACGATGACGAGGATACCCACCACCGGGTGAACTTCGACGACCCGTCGCTCGAGAATTCGGAGGATCTCAGGCCGGACAAGGAATATTCCGTCGTCTTCAACAAGCCCGGCGAGTTCACCTATTACTGCCGCTATCACAAGAAGGACTACGGGATGGAGGGAAAAGTCGTGGTAGTGGACAAGGCCAGATAGGCGGGGACGGGAGTGGTGGAAGTGCCGAATAAATCCCGCCGTATCCGCTGTGCCGGCACTTTACTGCTTGCTATTTTTTTCCCCTGTCTGGCTTGGGCGGATTCTCCCTCACCGCCGCGTCAGGCCGAGTTGCTTAACCTGGTACGGCAGGATTGCGGTTCCTGTCATGGCCTGCGTCTCAATGGCGGGCTTGGCCTGCCGCTTACGCCGGCGGCACTCGATGGAAAATCCCCCGATGCGCTCAAGGATGCCATCCTGCACGGGCGCAATGGCACAGCGATGCCGCCATGGAACCCGTTCTTGACCGAGGACGAAGCCCGCTGGATTGTGCAAATGTTGTTGAAAGGATTACCCTGAGATGCGCCGCTATTTGATTTTACCCCTGCTCCTTTTTCAGCTTTTCCTGACTGGATGTGCTACTGCGCCACAGCGTGGCACGGGTGATTTGGGAGTGATTATCGAACGCGCCACGGGCAGCATTCAGGTGGTGGAAACCACACATCGCACAAGGCTCGGCCAGGTTACCGGTTTGGGCGACCTGTCACATGCTTCCATAAACTATTCCCGCGATGCGCGCTATGCCTATGTATTCGGCCGCGACGGCGGGTTGACCAAGGTGGACTTGCTCGGTATGCGCATCGTCAAGCGCGTGATGCAGTCCGGCAACAGCATCGGCGGCGCGATTTCACAGGATGGCAGGCTCGTTGCGGTGGCTAACTATACGCCGGGCGGAATAAAGGTTTTTGATGCGGAAACACTCGACCTGGTGGCCGATATTCCCGCCATCGACCGGGCGGGAAAATCGTCCAAGGTAATCGGGCTGGTGGATGTGCCGGGCAACCGTTTTGTATTCAGCCTGTTTGATTCCGGTGAAATCTGGGTGGCGGACATGCGCACCCCATCCAAACCGGCGGTGGCGAAATTCCTGAATGTCGGCAAGGAACCTTACGATGCCATGATTACCGCAGATGGCCGCTATTACCTGGCCGGGTTATTCGGCGAGGATGGCCTGGCCTTGCTGGATTTGTGGAACATGGAAGCGGGCGTGAAGCGCGTCCTGAATGGCTATGGCAAGGGCGAACAAAAACTGCCGGTATATAAAATGCCGCACCTCGAAGGCTGGGCGGCAACCGGCAACGAGCTGCTGGTGCCGGCGGTAGGGCGGCACGAGGTGCTGGTTATAGATCAGAATAACTGGAACGAAGTGGGGCGAATTCCTGTTCACGGCCAACCGGTATTTGTCGTGGCGCGCCCCGACAATCGCCATGTGTGGGTGAATTTTGCCTTCCCTGACAATGACACGGTTCAGGTGATCGATGTGCCGAGCCGAACGATCATAAAAACCCTGAAGCCCGGCAAGGCCGTGTTGCACATGGAGTTCACGCCGCGTGGGGAACAGGTTTGGGTTTCAGTGCGCGATGATGACAAGGTGGAAATTTACGATACCGAGACCTTTGCTAAAATCAGCGATCTGCATGCCGGCAAGCCCAGCGGCATATTCTTTACGCACCGTGCCCACCGCACCGGATTGTGATGCTGCGCCCCCTCACCCTAACCCTCTCCCGAGAGAAGCCCCTCACCTCAATCCTCTCCCGGTGCCCTCTCCTCAATCCTCTCCCGGTGCCCTCTCCTCAATCCTCTCCCGCAAGCGGGCGAGGAGGCGAACGAGAAAAGCAATTGTTGATTCCTGCGGGCGAGGAGGCGAACGTGAAAGGCAATTCTTTAATTCTTGCGGGCGAGGGGACAAACGAGAAAAACGTAACACCATAATGACCGATCTCGAACTTCATCTGCTCAACAATTTTCAGCGCGACTTTCCGTTGGCGCCTGCTCCCTTTGATGTTATCGCAAGGCGTCTGGGGGCAAGTGAGGCCGAGGTGCTGGAGACATTGTCCCGGCTTCAGGCTTGCGGGAAAGTGAGCCGGGTGGGCGCCATATTCAGGCCGCACAGTATCGGCTCCAGCACACTTGCCGCATTGGCTGTTCCGGTGGAAAAACTCGATGAAGCAGCGCAACTGGTCAGCAGCTATACCGAGGTAAATCACAACTACGAACGCGAGCATCACTACAACCTGTGGTTTGTCGTTGCTGCAGCAAACGAAGCGCGGATACTGGAAGTGCTGGACGATATCGGACGCCGCACCGGCTTTCGACCGTTGCATTTGCCCATGCTTGAAGACTTTCATACCGACTTGGGTTTCGATCTGTCGCAGCCGCATAAAGGGAGCCGCAATGTTGCGATAAAGGGTGCAAGCGGCAAGGCGCCCCAGTTGCGCCGGGCGTTATCACAACCGTCTGAAATCGGGCTGGTTGGCGCAATTCAACATGGCTTACCGTTGGTGCAGCATCCCTATGCTGAAATCGGGGCGGGCATCGGACTCACCGAAAATGAAGTTATTGCCGGACTTTCACATTTTCTTGAGCAGGATGTCATCAAGCGTTTTGGAGTGGTAGTGCGCCATCATGAACTTGGCTATCGTGCCAACGCGATGGTGGTATGGGATATACCGGATGATAAGGTGAGCGAGCTGGGTTCCCGCCTCGGCAGCTTCGATTTTGTTACCTTGTGCTATCGGCGCCCGCGCCGTTTGCCGGCCTGGCACTACAACCTGTTCACCATGATTCATGGCCGGTGCCGCGATGAAGTGCTGAACCTTGTGGCGCAATTAAAGGAACAGTGCGGCCTGGAGAATGTCGAACGCGAGATATTGTTCAGTTGCCGCCGCTTCACACAACGCGGGGCGCGCTATGTGGAAAATCAGGCTGCGGAACTTGCAGGAGAGCGATGTGCCGCACACTCTGGCGCAGGTTGAACATTCGTGGATAAATTAGACACGATGGGCGAACTGGATCGCGCAATCGTCAATGAACTGCAGGGCGGTTTTCCGGTTTGCGACCGCCCTTTTGCCGAGGTTGCGGCGCGGTTGCATACCGCCGAGCAGGAGATTATTTCCAAGATAGAACGGCTGTTGAAACGGGGAACCCTGTCCCGTTTCGGCCCGATGTACCATGCCGAACGCATGGGCGGGAGCCTGAGCCTCGCGGCGATGAAAATACCGGAGTCCGATTTTGAGCGGGTGGCGGAGATCGTGAATGCAATACCGGAAGTGGCGCACAACTATGCGCGCGACCATGTGCTCAGCATGTGGTTCGTGCTGGCCACCGAAACGCCGCAGGAACATGCGGCGGCACTCGAAAAAATCGAGCGGGAAACCGGCTATCCGGTGTATGACATGCCCAGGATCAAGGAATATTTTATCGGGCTGAGGTTCGCGGTATGACGCTAGAAACAACGCTCGACGAGATCGACCGCCGCATTGTCGTTGCCACCCAGTCCGGCCTGCCGCTGGAGCCGCAGCCTTACCACGCGGTTGCCCGGCAGGTGGGAGTTTCCCCTGAAGAAGTGATGACGCGCATGCGCCGTATGCTTGCATCCGGAGTGATCCGCCGTATCGGCGTGGTGCCCAACCATTACGCGCTGGGCTACAAGGCAAACGGCATGACGGTTTGGGATGTCCCGGATGAGCGGGTGGACGAGCTGGGCGAAAAAGTCGGCGCACTGGATTTCGTCAGCCATTGTTACCATCGCCCGCGCCATTTGCCGGATTGGCCTTATAATTTTTTTGCCATGGTGCATGGACATGACCGCGGCGAGGTGGAGGAGTTGGTGCGCCACATTGCCGGGTTGGTCGGAGATGCCGACCGTGGTCATGAGATTCTTTACAGTACGCGTATCCTGAAGAAAACCGGGTTGCGCATAACAGGGGGTTGAAAAACTACTGCGAGGCGATGATGCTGCGTTGGAAGCCGTCGAAAAATGCTCATTTACTTTGTGTAAACTCCGCTTTTTCGCCGGTTTCCGCCTTTCCTGATCGTCTCTCGCTACGTTTTTCAACACCCCTGTCAGGAGGATAAAGGTGTTTCGTATATCGCAATTCATGCAGGAAATCGCCCAGCCGGTGCCGCTGGGCGCGAAGCGCAATCCGCCAGGCCCGGTGGTGGTGTGGAACCTGATACGGCGCTGCAACCTGACCTGCAAGCATTGTTACTCGATCTCGGCGGACAAGGACTTCGCGGGCGAGCTGTCGACAGAAGAAATATTTTCCACGATGGATGATCTTAAACGCTTTCGTGTACCGGTGCTGATCCTGTCCGGCGGAGAGCCGCTGCTGCACCCGGATATTTTCGAAATTTCCCGGCGCGCAAAAGAAATGGGGTTCTATGTCGGCTTGTCGAGCAACGGCACGCTGATTGACGAGAGCAACATCGGGCGCATCGCGGCGGTGGGGTATGACTATGTCGGGGTCAGCCTGGACGGCATCAAGGAAACCCATGACGAATTCCGCCGCATGGCGGGCGCGTTCGACAAATCCATGCACGGCATCCGCCTGTGCAAGGCGCGCGGCATCAAGGTCGGCATCCGTTTCACGCTGACCCAGGGTAACGCGCACGACTTGCCGGGGCTGCTGCGCCTGATGGAAGACGAAGGGCTGGACAAGTTTTATCTGTCGCATCTCAATTATGCGGGGCGGGGCAACAAAAACCGCAAGCATGACGTGTATCACCAGGCCACCCGGCAGGCGATGGATATGCTGCTCGACACCTGCTGGAGATACCGGCAGGAAGGCAAGCCCAACGGGCATGGCAAGGATGTCTCTCTAAAAAATGAAACCAGCCATGCCCGTTTCCCTCACCCCAACCCTCTCCCGCAAGCGGGCGAGGGGGCGAACGAATCGCTGCGCGAGTTTAACGTTAAAGAATTCGTCAGCGGCAACAACGATGCCGACGGCGTTTACCTGCTGCTCTGGGTGCGGAAGAACTTCCCCCATCTCGAAGATCATATCCGCGCAAAGCTCGAACAATGGGGCGGAAACTCATCCGGCGTGAATGTCGCCAATATCGACAATCTGGGTAATGTTCACCCGGATACCATGTGGTGGGACTACAACCTCGGCAACGTGCGCGAGCGCCCGTTTTCGGCGATCTGGACGGATACCTCCGACCCCATCATGGCCGGGTTGAAGGCGCATCCGCGCAAGGTCGGCGGGCGCTGCGGCAAATGCCGGTATTTCAACATCTGCGGCGGCAATACACGGGTGCGCGCCTGGCAGGTGAGCGGTGACCTGTGGGCGGAAGATCCGGCCTGTTATCTGGATGACGATGAAATCGGCATTGCCGATACGATAATGACTGAAGGTTGAAAATGATGAGAAAAACTTTATATGCCTGTATCTCTGTGGCTGGCTTGCTGTTTGCATTTGAGGCTGCGGCAGGACAATCGGTCAATAAAAATTATGCCGATTTCTGCGCCGAGTGCCATGGTGCCGACCGCTTGGGCGGTTCTGGCACGGCACTGCTGCCGGAAAATCTGTCGCGCCTGAAGCGTCCCGATGCGTTCAAGGCAATCGCCGAAGGACGTAATGCCAGCCAGATGCCCGGCTTTGCCGACAAGCTTGCCAAGGATGAAATCCAGGCACTGGTGGATTTTGTTTACACGCCTTTGCCCGAAATGCCCGTATGGGGAACAAAGGAAATCAATGCATCGCATATTCAACATGTGCAAACCGGAAGCCTACCCGGCAAGCCGGTATTCAGCGCCGACCCGCTTAATCTCTTCGTGGTGGTGGAAGTCGGCGACCATCACGCCACCATTCTGGATGGCGACAAATTCGAGCCGGTTTACCGTTTCAAGACACGCTTTGCCTTGCACGGCGGGCCAAAATTCACGCCGGACGGACGCTTCGTGTATTTTGCCTCGCGCGATGGCTGGATCAGCAAATTCGATATTTATAATTTGAAGGTGGTGGCCGAAACACGCGCCGGTATCAACACCCGCAACCTCGCCGTGTCCGGTGACGGCAAGACGGTGCTGGTGGGCAATTACCTGCCCCATTCCCTCGTGCTTCTAAACGCGGAAGATCTTTCGCTGATCGAGGTGATTCCGACCGTTGGGCAGGATGGAAAAAGCTCGCGCGTGTCCGCCGTGTATCAGGCCGGGCCGCGCGGCAGTTTCGTCGCGGCATTGAAGGATGCGAAAGAGGTATGGGAGATACCCTATGGCGACAAGGACTTCCCTGTTCGCCGCATCGCCGTGGATAATTATCTGGATGACTTTTTCTTCGACCTGTCCTATCGCCATTTGATCGGCGCTGCGCGGGACGGCAAGAAGGGGCAGGTGATCGATCTCGATTCCGGCAAAAAAGTTTCAGAACTCGATTTGCCTGGCATGCCGCATCTTGGCTCAGGGATTACATGGGAATATCAGGGGCACCCGGTGATGGCTACGCCCAACCTGAAAGAACCTCTGGTGAGCGTAATCGATATGACAACCTGGCAAACGGTAAAGCAGATCAAGACGCCGGGTGCAGGCTTTTTCATGCGCAGCCACGAAAACACGCCTTATGCCTGGACCGACAGTTTCAACAGCAAGGACAGCCTCGACGTGATGACCATCATCGACAAGCGCACGCTGGAGGTGGTGAAGACCCTTCGCCCGATGCCGGGCAAGACGGCGGCGCACGTCGAATTTACCCGTGACGGGAAATATGTGCTGATAAGCATCTGGGAAGACGATGGCGCACTGCTTGTCTACGATGCGGCCACGCTGGAAGAGATCAAGCGCTTGCCGATGAGCAAACCATCCGGCAAATACAACGTCTACAACAAAATTACGCGTTCGGCCGGCACCAGCCACTGAAACAGTATTCAGGCTGCAGCATTACCGCTACAATCCGATGTTGGCAGCAGCAAATTTATAAGGTTCAGCATGGATTTTTTACCGATTTTTGTAAATGTTAAAGGCCGATTGTGCCTTGTTGTGGGCGGTGGCGAAGTAGCGCATCGCAAAGCGTCGGTGTTGTTGGATGCGGGAGCGGTTGTAAAAGCTGTAGCGCCTGAATTCTCCGGTGCTTTTGCCGGTTTTCCCGGCATCGAATGTATTGCAGAACATTTTCAGCACAGCCATCTGGAAGGGGCGGCGCTGGTCATTGCCGCGACCGACGACAGCGCAGTCAATCAGGACGTTTCGCAACAGGCGCGCGCGCGGAGCATTCCTGTGAACGTGGTCGACAACCCCGATTTATGCACCTTCATCATTCCGTCGATCATGGATCGCTCGCCGCTGATGGTGGCGTTCTCCAGCGGCGGCGCATCCCCGGTGCTTGCCAGAATGTTGCGCGGCAAGCTGGAATCGATGATCCCCCAGGGCTACGGTCGCCTGACCGCGTTTTGTGCGCGGCTCCGCGACACCGTCAAGGCGCGTATCACTAACCCGCCCATGCGGCGTATCTTCTGGGAAAATGTGCTGGAAGGCGCAATCGCCGAAAAAGTACTGGTTGGCGATGAGGCGGGTGCGGAAGCCATGCTGCTCGGCCAACTGGAAAATGAAAATGCAAAACAGTGTGGCGAGGTATATCTGGTAGGCGCCGGCCCCGGCGATCCGGATCTGCTGACTTTTCGCGCCTTGCGCCTGATGCAAAAGGCAGATGTCGTGGTATATGACAACCTGGTATCCAAACCCATAGTTGAAATGACGCGGCGTGATGCTACACGCATCTTTGTAGGCAAAAAACGCGGCAATCACACCATGGCACAGGAAGAAATCAATGAGCTGCTGGTGCGATTGTCCAAGGAAGGCAAGCGCGTATTGCGGCTCAAGGGCGGCGACCCATTTATTTTCGGGCGCGGCGGTGAAGAGATCGAAACGCTTGCCGAACACGGTATCCTGTTCCAGATCGTCCCCGGCATCACGGCGGCATCCGGCGTTTCCACCTATGCGGGCATCCCGTTGACGCACCGCGATTTCGCGCAATCCTGCATCTTCGTGACAGGCCATTTGAAGGACGGCAGCATGAATCTCGACTGGGATGCGCTGGCCCGCCCCAACCAGACCATTGTGGTTTACATGGGACTGCACGGGCTCGAAACACTATGCGCGGAATTGGTCGGGCATGGTCTGCCGGGAAACACTCCGGCGGCGATTGTGCAGCAGGGAACCTTGCAGAACCAGCGTGTCATCACCGGGACATTGGCAACACTGCCCAACATCGCGCAGACGGAAAAACTGCAAGCGCCGACCCTGATAATCATCGGTGGGGTAGTGACTCTCAGGGAAAAACTGGCCTGGTTTAATCCGGATAAATCCGAGGCATCGGCAGGTGAGCTTAGCGGGGGACAAAGCGCATGAGTAACAACATGGATTCCCGTATTTCGACTTCACGGCAAGATCTGCCGCCGCGTTCAATACAAGCGATATTCGGGGGTTTTCAATACCATGCCAGGAATGGGTTGAGGATGCTGGGCGCGGCTCACATCGCCACAGTGTTTTATCTGCTCGCGCTGCCGTTTGCAGCCAGCGCGGCTTCGCTTGCGGACATAATGACGCCGGAGCTACCGAATTATTATGAGGATTTCGATCCCGGGCTGCGGCCTTGGAGACCGGGTGAGGATCTGAACGTCGAGGAGATATACAAAAATTATCAGTATTATGAGATTGTGCTCAATCGGGATGGCAGGGAAATCACTGTCAATGAATACATCAAGGGTGATAAGACGAGCAGCGAAAAATATATTGTGTTACCGGACGGATCATTGCAGAAAAAATAATAGGGGCGCTGCTGGTGCAGGTTTCTGTCAGTTCAACAACCTGGTTCTGATTTCAGCGAGAATCCTTGGGGGGGACAACGACCTCAAATTGAATGGCGGCAACTCCATGGCATCCAAGGTGTTTTTCAACAACAGTCCAAGCTCGGTGTCGCCTTCCATACATAGGCGGCGGCTGAAAAAGAGCGTATCCGGATCTTCCTTGCGCAGTGCAAGCATCAGAAAATCATGGGCGCTGGCGCTGATGGTCAACTCCGGTTCCCTGTTGCGCCGGCACGCAACCAGGCCTTTAGTGCCAAGAAAAAAATAAAACGCCATCCCGGCATCGGTCACCCGGATGCTGATGAGCTTATTTTGCAGGGGTTGCATTACATCCGAACGAAGGGTGTCACCCAGCGCCAGGTTGACTGCCTGGACAAACAACAAGGTTTTCGGATATCCCGGCAATATAGCCAGGATACCGCTGACCGGTTTGGGAAGAATGAAAGGCTGATTATTCATACCATCTGTTTATCAGAAAAATTTCATGGATGCTTGTGTAATGCTTTATTTGGAACATATTCCCATGTGGCATCGCCTGTTGCAGGCCAACATATCCGCAGGGAGCAGTAAGCAAGTCTCAATTATTCCAAAGCGCGCCGTTTGCTACTTCGTTAAGTGTTAAGCGCGTCATTTTACACGATAGCTTGCGCATATATTTGTGCAATATTTTGCTGTCAAACTGCCCCGCCCTTTCTGCGAAAAGACGAGTTTTTTATTGGCTTCCTGTAATTGATACCCCGACTATCAAACCCAAGGAAAGCATAAATGAAGAGCTTGCCGAAAACCTGAAGGACTGGATGATCTGGACTGGATGATATGGAATCTGGGCACGTGCCATACGCCCGCAAGATTGAAGAATTGCTGGTCGCGTAAATGAAAAGACGTGACCTGCCGTCTTTCTTGCACCATGCATAACAGGGTAGGGCGTGTGCAATGATGAAGTTTGAACGGGATACTGCAAAGGATGAAGCGAACGTGCGCAAGCATGGTGTATCGTTTGACAAAGCGGGGGTCGGCATTTCTTGACCAGTTCGCACTCTCCGGCCCGGATCCCGTCATTCGATGGGTGAGCCGCGCTCCATCGGCAGAGTCGTGGAGGCAAAAGCCCCGCAGGGGCGTTTCGCCGCAATTCAAAATCATCCGGCGGAACCGCAATCGTTCCGCCCTACCGTGCTACGCATAAAGATTTGACATCCGGACATTTATGACCGACCATGTGAAATATGAAAGGTAGCGAATTCCTGAAGAAGCTCAAAGCTCTTGCGGAACGAAAGGGATGGGCTTATGAGTGGCGCCCCGATGAAGGCAAGGGCAGCCATGGCGCGTTTTATGTGAACGGGCATAAAACCATCGTGCGCAACCTGAAGGATGAGCTGAAAACCGGAACCTTTCACGCCATGCTCAAACAACTGGGCATCAAGGAAAACGACCTGCACAAATAGAGGAACACCATGAAAACTTATGACTACCCATTCAAATTCACCAAAGAAGACGGCGGCTGGGTGATTACTTGCCGCGATCTGCCGGAAGCCATTTCGCAGGCGGGCGCAAACGAAGACCGGGTCGAAGTGGCGGAAGGATGCTTGCAGGCCGCGCTTGAATCCCGCATCCGCGACAACGAACCCCTGCCTGTCGCAAGCGAGCCGCGCCGGGGCGAAATAGTGGTTGCCTCTCCTGCGGCGACTGCTGCAAAGGCCGTGCTTTATGATGCAATGCGCGAAGCGGGCATCAGCAAATCAGAGCTTGCACACAGGCTGGGCGTGGACGAAAAGGAAGTGCGGAGAATGCTCGATGCCGGGCACGGCACAAAACTCCCGCGCATTGCGGAAGCGGTTGAGGCGTTAGGGCGGCATTTGCAGATTGCGCTTGCCTGAGAATGCGCGAATCGTGATGCCAAAATATTTGGCGGTTTGTCCCAGGTTGTTCCTTATGGATGGTTGGCGAAAACAATTCGAACACGCCCCATTTTTTTCCAAGGACGGGGACGAATAATCAGGCATACATCAAACGTCCACGAGGCTGAGGGATAGGACGCCCCAATTCTTTCGCGGCCTGAATCCATTCTTCGACAATGACCTCTACATTGGCGAGCGCTTTTTGATAGGTTTTCCCATCAGCCATGCACCCCGGTAACTCTGGTACTTCCGCGATAAAGGCACCATCCTCATCGCTCCAGTAGATGATAATTTCGTAATTACTCGACATCTGACACCCCCAATTTATATTGGACGATAACGGCACGAACCTGCTTGACTTGATAGGGCTTCGCCTTGGATCCCTTGGGCTGCAAATTGAGAATTTCCTCTACCCCATCTTTGGTGTAGATGTGGTGATCCCCGCGAATACGCTCATTAAAACCAAATCGGACTAATAATTGCCGCAGGTCATCAAAAACAATATTTGTATCCGATGCGCCGCTTAATAGCCTGATTAATAGCTTGTCATATTTGCCCATAGAAACAATGTACCAGATTTTTTGATAAAGCAAAACCCGGCGCTCGTCTATAATATGCGGCCATTATGCCCACGAGGTTTGGTATCAGCGCGGGCACAAAATCGTGCCCACCCTGCTTGGCCGCAAAGGCCGTGCTTTATGATGCAATGCGCGAAGCGGGCATCAGCAAATCAGAGCTTGCGCACAGGCTGGGCGTGGACGAAAAGGAAGTGCGGAGAATGCTCGACGCCGGGCACGGCACAAAACTCCCGCGCATTGCGGAAGCGGTTGAAGCGTTAACGTGAAACTCGCGTAGCGATTCGTTCGCCCCCTCTCCCTCAGGGGGAGGGTTGGGGTGGGGGAAACGGACATAGCAAGTTTCATTATCAGGGGTGGTACTCCCGCCATGTCCGTTAGGGCGGCATTTGCAAATTGCGCTTGCCTGAAATGTGTAGTCCCGCCTGACTGATGGTTAGGCAGCATTTCATTACGGACGATAATAGCCGGCAATATTCAGGCGACTTGCTGCATCATTTAGGCTGGTTCCAGTCGCGGTTCGGCGCGTTATGTTGCCGAGTGAGAAGTTTGCCTCCAGCACAGTGATTGAATTGCCTTCGACCTTCTCTATGTATGCGGCGTGCCCGATGGCCTCATTTGTTTTGGGATCGACATAGGGGATCATCGCAATGCTGCCGACGGTGGGTGTCTGGAAATTCACGGCGCGTAGCTTGCCAGCCCAAGTATCCAAACCCGGAGGCAATGACGGAACCTTTGACATTGTAAACAGTGCGCAGTTGTCGGAGTTTGATCCCTTGCCTAAGCCGGACGGGCCGGAACCAAAATGTAGGTCGGGCAAGATTAACAAGTGCCTTTCTCGTTTGCCCTTTCTCCCGCTTGCGGGAGAGACTGCAGTCGCCATTTTTCGCCCGAATTGAACCCCGCGAACCGGGGCCGCTTTTTTGCGTAGGTTGGGCAAAGCGTAGCGCGCCCAACACGAGGCCATGATGTTGGGCGCGCTACGCTTTGCCCAACCTACAAAATCTCGCCTCGGAATGTAATCAGGCGCCCCTCCAAAACCCACTGCCAGCTTGAGGTTCATGGGTAGAGTTAGAGAGAGGGAATGTACTTGCCCGACATGGTGGGCAAAGCCCACCCTTGGATGCTATTTAACGCTTGGAAATTGCGCTGCGAAGAATTTATGCAAAGTTCGGGTTCATTACTCAGTAGTCAGTAATTATGACTACAAGAATGGTGCCGGAACCCGCATGAAACAATGATCGCGAGTATTTCCAGAGAAGCAAGCGAAAGCCTGTAAAATAAGCGCGTTCCACACTTCCAAATATTTACTTGCCCTGATTTATATGTCCTGGTTCATCACCAATTTCATCGCTGCCTTTTTGTTGCCGCCGCTCAGCCTCTTGCTCTTGCTCGCGCTGGGCATTTTTCTGCTCTATCGCCGCCGAAAGTATGCCAAGCCGCTGATACTTACCGCTTTCGGCTTGCTGTGGATTGCTTCCATGCCTTATTTTTCCGAGAGTGCGATGCACTTTCTGGAGGCGCGCACCGCCGCGCTGGATAGCAAGCGCACCAATGGGCAACTTATAGCCGCCGATGCGATTGTGATACTCGGCGGCGGGACGTATTTCCACGCGCCGGAATATGCGGGAGGGGACACCATCGGCGAGGCCACTCTGGTTCGCCTGCGCTATGGCGCGAAGCTTCAGCGTGAGACCGGTAAACCGGTTCTGGTGACCGGCGGCAAGCCGCTCGGCAACAGTATTTCTGAAGCGCAGCAAATGCGCTCCTCGCTGGAGCAGGATTTCCGGGTTCAGGTGCGCTGGGTCGAAGATGTTTCAGATAACACTTTTGAGAATGCGCGTAATTCGTTTCAGACTTTACAAAAGGCCGGCATAAAAAGAATCTACCTCGTCACCCACGCTTGGCACATGCCGCGCTCCGCCGAGGTGTTTCGTCGCGCAGGGTTCGAGGTAGTCGAAGCGCCGACGGCCTTTACTACGCGCTACCGGGTCGACCTGCTGGCATTTCTGCCGAATGCAGAATCGTTCGGCGGCAGCAGGATTTTCGTCCATGAAATTATCGGATCGCTCTGGTATCGGGTAAAGTTAGCAATCTCCGGCATTTAACGGCCAAAAGGGATCAACATGAAAGTTCGCGTCAAATGGGTGGAACAAGCTTCTTTTCTGGGGGAGACCGAAAGCGGTCACACTGTTTTGATGGATGGCCCGCCGACAGCAGGCGGGCGCAATCTCGGCCCGCGTCCGATGGAAATGCTGCTGCTCGGTACGGGGGGCTGCACAAACTTCGACGTGGTTTCCATCCTGAAAAAAAGCCGCCAGGCCGTTACCGATTGCTATGTGGAACTGGAAGCGGAACGCGCCGAGACCGACCCCAAGGTGTTCACCAGAATCCACATGCATTTCGTCGTAAAAGGCAGGGACATCAAGCCGGAAGCGGTCGAAAAAGCCATCAAACTGTCGGCCGAAAAATACTGCTCGGCTTCCATCATGCTCGGCGCGACTGCCGCGATCACGCACGATTTTGAAGTGATTCAGGAATAGAGACGCGTTGGGAAAATAAAGGAAACCTCATAATCCAAACATCATCGGCACACATTATCGAATCACCAGCTTCTGCTCGACCGAAGCAACTATTTCAGTACTCGCACCGCCATCAAGAACCATCAACCCTGCTACAGTAGCGCCTCGAACTGCTCGATCGGTACCGGCCTGCCAAACAGATACCCCTGGTAGATAGCGCAGCCTTTGTTCAGGAGGAGTTGCCGTTGTTCTTCCGTCTCCACCCCTTCGGCAATGACGTTCAGGTTCAGGCTTTGTGCCATGGCGATGATGGTGCGCACAATCGCTTTGTCGCTGTCATCGGTGGCAATATCGCACACGAACGACTGGTCAATCTTGAGCTGGTCGAGCGGCAGCCGCTTGAGGTATTGCAAGGATGAATAGCCGGTACCGAAGTCGTCCATGGAAAAACTTATGCCTCTGGCTTTCAGCGTGGTCATTTTGGCAATGATGTCATCAACATTGCCCAGCAACATGCTTTCGGTGATTTCCAGCTCGAGTTTTGCGGGGTCTATCTTGAAGTGGCCGATCAACGTCAACACCTCTTCAACGAAAGTCGGCAGGTGAAACTGTTTGACGCTGACATTCACGGCCAGGGTGAGATGGGCCGTTTCCGGTTGCGCCACCCAGGCTGCCAGTTGCCGGCAGGCGGTTGCCATCACCCAGTGGCCCAGCGGCAGAATCAACCCGGTTTCTTCGGCGAGCGGGATGAATTCGGCGGGAGACACCATGCCGCGCTCGGGGTGTTGCCAGCGCAGCAGGGCTTCGGCGCCGACCGGTCCACCCGATGAATCAACCTGCACCTGATAGAAAAGCTGGAATTCCTTCTGTTCGGCGACGGCGCGGCGCAGGTCGGATTCCAGTGAGGCGCGGACGGTGATGGTTTCCTGCATCTGCGGGTCGAAGAAGCGCAGGGAGTTGCGGCCGGCTTTCTTGGCCTGATACATGGCGATGTCTGCCTGCTTCAGCAGTTCATCCTGATTTTGCGCGTGATCGCTGAAAAGGGTCACACCGATGCTCGGGGTACTGCGGTGCTCGTGCGTGGCAAACTGGTAAGGCTGGTTGAGGGTGGACAGAATTTTGTCGCCGACGGTTTCAGCCTGCGCCGCAGATTCAAGATCGTCTTCGCTCAGGTCTTCCAGCATCACCACGAACTCGTCGCCGCCGAGGCGGGCCACGGTGTCGCCTTCGCGTACACAGGATTCGAGACGTTGTGCAACCTGTTGCAAGAGCAGGTCGCCGACATCATGGCCAAGGGTGTCGTTGAGGGCTTTGAAATTGTCCAGGTCAATAAACAACAGCGCCCCTTCACGGCCGCTACGCGCGCTGGAAGCCAACGCCTGCTTGAGCCGATCCATTAACAGCCGCCGATTGGGTAGTTGAGTGAGAGGATCGTAGAACGCCAGGTTCTTGATCTCTTCTTCCGCCCGCTTGCGTTGAGTGATGTGCAGATTAAACCCAGATTGTCCATTAGGCCATAAAACGCCTGTTTTGAATGGGTTTCTAATGGAATCCATTAGAGATTTTCCTTATTTTTCAATGAGGTGTTGTTCTAATGAACAATCTGGGTTAAAAGCAAAGATAGTGGCTCTTGCCACCGAGGTCGAAATAACAATAACCAGCATGCCGAGTATCAGCCCGGCGATACGCGCCTTGCCTGCGCTGTTCGCGGCTTTTTCGACAGCGGCATCCATTTCATCCAGTTGAGCCCTGATGAACGGTAACAACGAATTTTGCAATGCCAGGCTGTCCTTGTCGAAATTCAGCATCAACTTGTTTCCCACGGATGTCCCGCCATCAATGTAGGCGTGCGCCATCTTGATGCCGTTTGTATAAAAAGCGTTGAAATTAGCCCTGATCAGCTTGCAGCTTTCCATGCCATTCCGATCCCCTTTGGAGGCAAACAGTTGCTCGAACTTTGCAAGATTGGTATTAACCCAGATTGTCCATTAGGCCATAAAACGCCTGTTTTGAATGGGTTTCTAATGGAATCCATTAGAGATTTTCCTTATTTTTCAATGAGGTGTTGTTCTAATGAACAATCTGGGATTAAAATTGGCGTAGTGTGTTTCTGCACCCTCGAATCCATCATCCAATCCATCCAGGGCGCGTGTTGCAGAAATGTCGGACAGGAATTGTTGCACTTGGATAACGTCTTTTTCCATATCCTTGGCCATCAGGGTCAAGGCGACGCTTTCCTCCTTGATATGCCGCAGATGACCGGAAGCGCCTTTCATCACAATATCCAACCATAATCCAAATGCGAAAAACATCAGGATCGGAATCGAAAATCCAAAGATTATCTTTGTGCGAATTTTCATGACGTCACTACCATGCGAAAAGATGTACTCATAACGGATTAGCGTATTGTTTCAAATTCATGGCAGGGAAATTGAATAATATGTGAACTAAACGTGGCGAGTATGCCGCCGATGTTGGCTATTGGCAATACCTCCTGCATGGAGAACGGCTGCTCAAGAGGAGAAGCATCAACGACAGGTTGTGACAGCATATCGGTCATAGGGCAGCTAGGATGCCACCGGCTGCACAGGCCGAATAGCGGCCACTCGCAGCAAACGAGATGACCATCTACAACAGGGCGTTACCGGCATGTAACGAACTCCCGCTATCGAGCAGCGTTATTTTTCATAGCCTGAAGGTGATTGAACAAATCAGGTGCTGGAATCAGAAAGTTTGTGTCAGATCAGGTCGCGCAACGCCTCTGCGAGGCTGGGGAAGGCGAAGCGATAGTGCGCCACTTCCATTTTTTTAGGCAACACTCTTTGCCCTTCCAATAGCAGGCTGGCGCGTTCGCCCATGACCAGCCTCAACAGTGGCGCCGGCGCA